>NZ_CEETQT010000002.1:195818-365662 GCF_979366295.1 Vogesella lacus | reverse complement strand
GAAGATGAGACTTCCCTGGAGGCTTGACCTCCCTGAAGAGTCGTTCGAGACCAGGACGTTGATAGGTCGGGTGTGGAAGCGCTGTGAGGCGTGTAGCTAACCGATACTAATTGCTCGTGAGGCTTGACCCTATCAATTGAGTTGCTTTGAAGCAGCGACGCGTAAGATACAAGAATCTACCGAATTCGGCTTTGAGTTTGTATACAAGTTAATGTCTGGTGGCCATAGCGAGGTGGTCCCACGCCTTCCCATTCCGAACAGGACCGTGAAACGCCTTAGCGCCGATGATAGTGCAGATTGCCTGTGTGAAAGTAGGACACCGCCAGACTCCCCGACAAAAGCCCGACTCCATGAGTCGGGCTTTGGTTTACTCGGCCAGTTGCCGGTAAACGACCAGTTTTTTCTGGTGACCATAGCGAAGTGGCTCCACGCCTTCCCATTCCGAACAGGACCGTGAAACGCTTTAGCGCCGATGATAGTGCCGATTGCCGGTGTGAAAGTAGGACATCGCCAGAACCCCATAATGAAGCCCGGACAATCGTCCGGGCTTTTTGCATTGCAGCAGGGTTTGGGCGAGCTTGGCCGCAGTGGTATGCTGTCGGCTGTCCGAAATCTGGCCCGCATGCGGGCCATCTTGCTGGAAATGCACCCATGAGCTATCCGACCCCTTCTTTCGAACAGAAAATCTGCCCGCCAGAGCAGCTGGCCGAGAAGCTGGCCGCCTTGCCGCGTCCTATCGTGTTTACCAATGGCTGTTTTGACATCCTGCATCGCGGCCATGTGACCTATCTGGCGCAGGCGCGTGCGCTGGGCGCCTCGCTGGTGCTGGGTCTGAATACCGATGCCTCGGTGAAACGTCTGGGCAAAGGCGACGATCGCCCGATCAATAACGAGTTGAATCGCGCCGCCGTACTGGCCGCCCTCGAGTGCATCGACCTCGTGACCTGGTTTGATGCCGACACCCCGGCCGAGCTGATCGAGCTGGTAAAGCCTGACGTGCTGGTCAAAGGCGGTGACTGGACGGTAGACAAGATAGTCGGCAGCGCCGAGACGCTGGCGCGTGGTGGGGCAGTCCATTCCATCCCTTTCCTGTTTGATACCTCGACCACCGCCACCATCAAGAAAATCCGCGCAGTGGAAGGCCAATGAACGATCTGGCCTTTGCGGTACTGCGTCAGCTGGCCGATGGCCGCTTTCACTCCGGCGAGGCGATGGCGCAGTCGCTTGGCTGCTCGCGTACCCTGGTGTGGCAGGCCGTGCATCAGCTGGAAAGCGACTTCGGCCTGACCATCTTCAGCGTGCGCGGGCAGGGCTATCGCCTGCCGCAGCCTTTTGAATTGCTGGATGGCGTGGCGATACGCGCCGGGCTCGGCGAGACGGCGGCTGAGGTGCTGACTATTGCCACTGCCGAACAGCTGGACTCCAGCAATACGCGGCTGATGGCGATGGCGGCACAAGGTGCACCGCATGGCCTGATGTTGGCCGCAGAATGGCAGACCGCCGGCCGTGGCCGCCTTGGCCGGCGCTGGCAGATGCCGCTCGGCGCGGGGTTGACCTTCTCCTTGCTGTGGCGTTTTGAGCGCGGCATGGGAGGCTTGTCCGGCCTGTCGCTGGCGGTTGGTGTTGCGCTGGTGCGCGCCTTGCGCCGATTCGATGCGCCGGTGGCGCTGAAGTGGCCGAACGACGTGCTGCTGGATGGCAAGAAGCTCGCCGGCATCCTGATCGAGCTGTCCGGCGATGCACTCGGCCCGGCTGCGGTGGTACTCGGCATCGGCCTGAATGTCGGCGACCCAGGCGAAATCGACCAGCCGGTCGCCGCGCTGGCCAAAGCCGGCATCGAGGTTGGCCGCAATGCCTTGCTGGCGGCAATACTCGACGAACTGGTGGCCGTGCTGACGCAGTTTGACCGCGACGGCTTTGCCGCCTTCCGTGAAGAGTGGCTGGCCTGTGCCGCCTATCTTGGCCAGCCGGTGCGGCTGCAATTCAGCCACGGCGAGCCGGTTGAAGGCTCGCTGGCAGGGGTCGATGCTCACGGTGCCTTGCTGGTGGATACCGCCAGCGGCCAGCGCGTCTTCCATGTCGGCGAAGTCAGCTTGCGGAGCGCAACGTGAAACTGCTGATTGATGCCGGCAACAGCCGGGTGAAATGGGCGCTGTGGGATGGTGCCGAGGTGTCGCCGGTTACCGCCATTGCCCACGCCGATATCGCGCAGCTGGCGAGTGACTGGCAAGGCTTGCAGGTGGCGAGCGTCTTTGCGGCCAACGTGGCGCGTGCCGACATTCGCGCCGCCATCGAGGCCGCCGCACCACAGACCGTGCTATGGCAAGTCGCGCAACGCGAAGCCGCCGGCGTGCACAATCATTACCGCCTGCTGGCCGAACAGGGGCCGGACCGCTGGCTGGCGGTACTCGGCGCACGCCAGCTGGTGACGGGCGATGTGGTGATTGCCAGTGCCGGCACCGCGTTGACCGTAGAGGCGCTGACGGCCGAAGGCGACTATCTGGGCGGGCTGATCCTGCCCGGCTACCGGCTGATGCTGGACAGCCTCGCGCGCCACACCGCCAATCTCGACCGCCCGGCAGGCGCGGTCTGCGATTTTCCGCAGGGCACCGAAGATGCCTTGGGCAGCGGCGCGATCGACGCACTCTGCGGCGCGGTCGAGCGCATGCGGCAAAGGTTGGCCGCACGCACAGGCCGCGAAGTGCTGACCCTGCTTACCGGCGGCGATGCCGCCCTGTTACAGCCCCATCTCCCGGCACCGCTGCAGATGGTGGATAATCTTGTCATTTACGGTTTGGCCAAGGTGGCGGACAACACATGAAATGGTTTCTGATCCTGATCGTGGTACTGAATATGCTGGTAGGCCTGTACGGCTATCTCAAGCAAACGCCGGCCAGCCAGATTGGCGCGCAGGATATCAACGCCAGCCAGCTCAAGCTGCTGGCCCCCGACTGGCGGCCTGATCTGAGCGTCAACACCGCCGCCTCGACACCGGCGGCCGCCGCACCGGCCAGCGCCTCGGCACCGCACAGCCTGCAGCCGGCCAGCGCGCCACTGGCCCTCGCCAAGCCGCAGGATGCCGCCAAGGCAGCCGAAGCCAAGCTGGCCGCCGACAAGGCCGTGGCTGCCGTGGTCGTCAGCGCCACCCAAGGCAAGGACAAGTTGGCCGCAGCCACCCCGGCTGACAAGACCATGGCCAAGCCCGCCGACAAGCCGGCCGTCGTGCCCGCAGACAAACCCGCCAGCAAGACGGCCGACGCCGGTCAGTGTCTGCAGTGGGGCAATCTCGACCCGGCCCAGCTCGAGCGTGTGCAAGGCGGCCTGCCGCTGTTGAAGCTGCTCAAGCAGCCGATTGCCAGCGTGACCGAAGAGCAGCGCGGCAGCGGCAAAGCCTGGGTCTACTACCCGCCGCTGGCCACCCAGGCCGAAACCCTGACCCTGGTAGCCGAGCTCAAAGGCAAGGGCTTTGACAGCTATATCGTGAAAAACGACGGCCCGTTCAAAGGCCAGCTGTCGCTGGGCCTGTTTGGCCGCGAAGCCGCCGCCCGCGACCTCGTCAAACGCCTGCAAGCCGCCGGCTACGACAAGGCCAAGGTCGATGTGCGCGGCGAAAGCAGCAAGATCACCAGCCTGCGCTTTACCGAGCTGGATGCCGAGCGCGCCGACAAGCTGCGCGCCCTGCAAAAACGGCTGTTGCCGGGCAGGCCAGTCAAAGCCTGCTGATCAGCAAAAAAGCCAACGGCCCTGCGGGGCCGTTGGCTTTTGTCTTTCAGGGTTGACCGCAAACCGGCGGCTGGCCTTTGCCGGCGTACTTCATTAGCATGGCCAGGCCTTTGCCCCATTGTCATTGCGAAGACGCAAGCTGTGGATAAATCCGGCCTTTGCCCCGTCCTGTTGATAACCCTGAATCTGCCCGACCATGAACGATAGCGTAAAACCCGAACAGCTCTCCGTTGCCGACCGCCTCACCACCCTGCCGCCGGAAGTGCAGCAGCTGTTTGCCGGCGACGAGCATGAGCATGGCACGCCCGACAATATCAGCAAGGCGGGATGCTTGGCCTTGGCGAAGCTGGGGAAGGAAGCGTGGAATGCGTGGCGGGGGGCGTTTCCGGTGGTGCGAATCTCCCCGCCTGATCGGCAAGCCGTTTACGAAAACCATATTGACTTTTCGAGCCATGACTTCAGTGAGCGTGTCGGCATTGACTTTAGTGGTTTTAAATTTGGCGCTGGTGCTAATTTCTATAAGACCAAATTCGGACTTGTGGCCAAGTTTGTAAATACGGAATGGGGTGACGATTGTGATTTCAGTGAAACACATTGGTTACCGGGACCTGATTTTACTGACGCAAGTTGGGGAAATCGTGCTTGTTTCAGATCCGCAAGATGGGAAGCGCAAGCAAAATTTTTGCGTGCAGAATGGGGTGATGAAGCTGAGTTCAGGTGTGCAACTTTTGGTGATCAATCAACGTTTCAGTTAGCGCAGTGGGGCACAGGAGCCAGTTTCAAGCTGGTTCTGTGGGGAGTCGATACAAATTTCATAGATGCTTGCTGGCATGGAAATGTTGAATATCAGTGGGCACACTGGGGGCGTCGTGCGTGCTTCGAGAATGCGCACTGGTTAGGCAAGGCTAATTTCCAAGGTGCGCAATTCGGTGATGATGCCAATTTTCTCGCTTGCACTTGGGAGGATGATGTCGACTTCTCCGCTAGTAGTTGGGATTTGGTGCCTCGCAGTTTTTATGACCATCCTGTAGAGCAAAAACAAATAACAGCGATCAAAGATCAGGCGCAATGGAAAAGTGTTAGCCCTGATTGTTTCTCGGTAATTTCATTCGCCGGTTCATACTTTAAATCAGGCGTTGATTTCACTAATCGGAAATTCAAAAGCAAAGCCAATTTTGGTGTTGTTACCCGGCAGGTAAAAAGGAATGAAAAAGGTGTGGCAATGGGTGATGATGGCAAGTTGTCTTGGGAGGAAAAGCAAGAACCAGCCCGTCGTGTCGAATTTGGATTGCCTCCGGTATTTCATGGTTGTGAAATACACCAAAGCATAAAATTTGACGAGAAATCATTTCCTGCTGCGAGGTATGGTAGAGGCCGAGTTGATTCTTATCGGACGCTGAAGCAATTTTTCAACAAACAGCAGGATTTAAAAACAGAACTACTCTTCTACAAATTAGAGCTGGCAGAGGAGTCCAAGCAATACAGATGTAAGCAGTGCTTGCGTCGTTTGTTATTTGAGACTTATCAGTTCACGAGTGATTATGGCTTCAGCCTGTGGCGGCCATTTGTCGCTTTCCTTGTTTTGTTGTTGGCGTTCGCACAGGTTTATGGGTATTACAGCAATGAATTACCTTCATGCTGGTTGTTTGAACCTGCTTGTGAGGGTTCGACAAAATGGTACGAATTCAGTCTTGCCCAGGCTTTGCCTTTTTCCGGTTTTGACAAGCTCGATAATTTTAAAGATGGCGGTGAGAGCCTTTTCAAGGACGTGCCGGTTCTGGTGCTGGCTCTGCACAAAGCACTTTCGCTGGCCGCGCTCTTCCTGATGGGCCTCGCCCTGCGCAATCTGTTCCGCCTCAAATAACAGCAATACACACCAAGGTTGGCCGCAGGCTTTCGAGCTTGCGGCCAACCTTTTGCTTATCTGCCGGCGCGGCCTTGCACTCAGACTTTGAGTGGCAGCCGGCTGGCGATCAGGCTGGCGGTCAGCGTGGCGATGTCGGCTTCGGCCTGGGCCAGTGACAGCGCCAGCCTTTCGTCGCCGAATTCGTCGTATTCGACGGCGATGCGGTGCTGGTCGGTGACGCCGAGGTAGCCGAAGGCGGCTTCGACCATCGGTTCGACGTGGTTGAGGCTGTGGTATTGCCCGCCGGGCTGGTAGTCGTAACCGCCGCGTGCCGACAGCAGCACCAGGGTTTTGTTCTGTTCGGCCAGCAGCGGCCAGTAGGGTTGCGGCTTGCTGCGGTCAAAGCCGAAGGTGCGGCCAACGCGCACGATGTTGTCGATATAGGCCTTGAACTGGGCGGGTGGGCCGAAGTTGTACATCGGCAGGCCGACGACGATGATGTCGGCCACCAGCAGTTCGTCCACCAGACTGTCGCTCTCGGCCAGTACCGCGTGCATGGCGGCGCTGCGCTGCTCGGGGCGGGTGAAGGCGGCGGCCACCCAGTCGCCGCTGATCGGCTGTGGCGGCGCTGCGCCGACGTCGCGGTAGCGCACTTGCACGGCGGGGTCGCGGGCTTGCCATTGGCTGACAAAGGCGTGGCTGAGGCGGCGGGTGTGCGAGCCGTGGGCATCGTGGCCGGAACGGCCGGCTCGCGCGCTGCTATCCATATGAAGTATCGTGGTCATCTTCGGTCTCCGGTGGTGAGTGTCTGCAGTGTGCTGCGGCACCATAGCGGCGACAAATGATGATTTCTGATCTGATAACTGAAACAAATTCAGCCGTGAGCCAAAAAAGACGACTGCCCCCGCTTAATACCTTGCGCGGTTTTGATGCTGCCGCGCGTCATCTGAGCTTCAAGTTGGCCGCACAGGAGCTGAGCCTCAGCCCGACGGCGATTACCCATCAGATCCGCTCGCTGGAAGACGAGCTGGGCGTGGTGCTGTTCGAGCGGCGCGTGCGCGAAATCGCGCTGACGCCGGCCGGCACGGTGTTGCACACGGCGGTGCGCGAGGCGATGAGCCGGCTGGAGGCAGGGCTTTGCGCGCTGGAACAACTGGCGCAGGCGCGGCCGGTGGTGACGGTCAGCGCGACGCCGGCTTTTGTCACGCAGTGGCTGATTCCGCGCATGGCGGCTTTCAATGCGCGTTATCCCGATATCGGCCTGAAGGTACACGCGTCTTATCAGCCGGAGAGGGTGGCGCCGGGCGGGGTGGATCTGGCTATCCGCTATGGCCGCGGCCAGTATCCGGGGCTGGCGAGTGATTTGCTGATTCACGACCGGCTGACGGTGGTGGCGCGCCCCGGTGTGGCGGCCAACGATAGCCGGCAGTGGCACCTGATCCGCTATGACTGCAGCGAGGCCGGCTTTGCGGCGCTGGACTGGCCGGCGTGGTTTGCCGGCACGGCCTTGCCGCCGCCTGATTACGCCACAGCCACCCGTTTTACCGACGAGATCAATGCGATCGAGGCGGCCATGGCCGGCTTGGGCGTGGCCTTGCTGAGCGAGGCACTGCTGGAGTGCGAGCTGGCCGCCGGCACCTTGCTGCGCTGTCACGATCACACTCTGGCCGGTTTTGCCTATTACGTGGTCAGCCCCGAGACAGGTCTGAGCGCGGCGGTGGCCACGGTGCGTGACTGGCTGCTGGCGGCGGCGCAGCCGGCTGGCTGAGGCGTTCAGCCAAATCATGCTTCGTCAGGCAGGTTGTCAGCGCCAGCAGAGGTTGGCCGCAAAGATGCTGTTTCATGCTCTATATGAATCGAAACAATATCGTCATGTTTTTGTGAGCTGATTGTCATCTTTGTCACCTAAGGTGTCGGGATTCGTTCCGATGAATCTTCGAGGTCAGCATGTCAGATAGCTACAAGTTCAAACAGTATGGTGTTAACGATGTGTCCAACACCTGTAACAACCCGGCGCTGTCCGACGTGCTGGACGCGCGCTTTTCGCGTCGCGGCCTGCTGAAGGGTACTGGCGCACTGGGCGCGGCCGGTCTGTTGTCCGGCTCGTTCGCCACCCTGGCCGAAGCGGCCGGCAAGGCGGCACCGGCAGGCAAGATGGTGCGTGGCAAGCTGGGCTTTAGCCCGGTGCCGTTCGGCTTTGAAGACAAGGTGGTGGTGCCGCAGGGCTATGTCGCCGAGGTGCTGTACGCCTGGGGCGATCCGGTGGGTATCAAGGGTCAGATGCCGGCTTTCAGGCAGGATGCGTCGAACACTGCGGCCGAGCAGGCGCTGCAGGCCGGCATGCACCACGACGGCATGGCTTACTTCCCGCTGCCGCTGGGCGCAACCGGCAGCAAGAGCGGCATTCTGGCGATGAACCACGAATACACCGACGACGGCCTGCTGCACACGGATGGCATGAAGAACTGGAATGCCGACAAGGTGCTGAAATCGCAGCACGCCCACGGTGTGTCGGTGATTGAAGTCGAGGCACAAGGTGCCGGCAAGGGCTGGAAAGTGGTGCGTCCGTCGAAGTACGCACGTCGCATTCATGCCAATACCCCGATGGCGATCAGCGGCCCGGCACATGGCCATGCGCTGATGCAGACCGAAGCCGACCCGAAGGGCGTGGAGATTCTGGGCACCTTCAATAACTGCGCTAACGGCCAGACGCCGTGGGGCACTTATCTGACCTGCGAAGAAAACTGGGACGGTTACTTCGAGAACAATTCCGGCACGCTGTCGGCCAACGAAAAACGCTACGGCATCAATGCTACCGGCGCGGGTTACAACTGGGCGAAGGAAGACTTCCGCTTTGATTTGCAGATCAACCCGAACGAAGCCAACCGCTTTGGCTGGGTGGTGGAGATCGACCCGTTCGATGCCACATCCAAGCCGGTGAAGCACACGGCACTGGGCCGCTTCAAGCACGAAGGCGCCACCGTGACCATCGCCCCGAGCGGCCATGCCGTGGTGTATATGGGCGACGACCAGCGCTTCGAGTACATCTACAAGTTTGTGTCCAAGAGCAAGTACGACGCGAAAAACCGCAAGGCCAATATGGGCCTGCTGGCCGAAGGTACGCTGTACGTGGCGCGCTTTGACGCCGACGGCAATGGCCAGTGGCTGCCACTGGTACATGGCCAGAACGGCCTGACTGCTGACAACGGTTTTGCCGATCAGGGCGCGGTGGTGATCATGGCGCGTATGGCCGCCGACAAGGTGGGTGCCACCAAGATGGACAGGCCGGAATGGATCGCCGTTGACCCGCAGCGTCCGGGCAGCGTGTACTGCACGCTGACCAATAACAGCGATCGCGGCAAGGATGGCAAGCCGGGTGTTGATGCAGCCAACCCGCGCAACGACAACCGCTTCGGCCACATCATGCACTGGCTGGAAAACGGCAACGATGCTGCGAGCCTGAGCTTCAAGTGGGACATCTTCGTGCTGGCAGGCCGCCCGGATGCCGCCAAGCAGGAGCATGTCGGCAATATCAAGGGTGATGCCTTCGGCAGCCCGGACGGCCTGGTATTTGACCATCAAGGCGTGCTGTGGGTGCAGACCGATGTGTCGACCTCCACCGTCAACATGAAGGAGTACAAGGGCATGGGTAACAACCAGATGGTGGCCGTGCTGCCCGAGTCTGGCGAGTTCCGCCGCTTCCTGACCGGCCCGAACGGTTGCGAGATTACCGGCCTCGCCTTCACGCCGGACAACAAGACCATGTTCGTCAACATCCAGCATCCGGGCGAGCCGGACAGCGAGCGCAATGACCCGGCCAAGCCGACCGCGATCTCGGCCTGGCCGGATGGCCCGAATGCCGGCCGTCCGCGTGCCGCCACCGTGGTGGTGCGCAAGCTGGATGGCGGCGTAATCGGCAGCTGAGTCAGCGATTACTGTCGTGGTAAATGACAAGGCCCCGCCTGCGGCGGGGCCTTGTTGCATATTGCGGCCTTGTGGCCAGGCTTTACGCCATATGGTTGCCGGCCATCGCGACGCCGATATACTCGCTGCAATAAAATCCATGCAGCGAATCAGGAGAGTGGCGTGATGAATAAAGTCTTGGGCTTATGCTTATGCCTGCTGGCCAGCCCCTTGTTTGCCCAGAACCTGCTGCTGCAAGGCAAGGTCGGTGGCAGCGAGGTGGTGATGACGCTGGAGATCGGCAAGGACCGTGAAGTCAGCGGCCGCTATTTCTATCGCAAGCATCTGCAGGACATTGCGCTGGACGGGCAGTTGGCCGCCGATGGCAGTCTGGTGCTGGGCGAGAACCTGCCCTACGACACCACGCGCAGCGATTTTCGCCTGAAGGCCGATGGCAAGGGCTGGCGCGGCGAATGGCGCGGGCCCAAGGCAAAGCAGGCGGTGAGTGTCAGCCTGCAGCCTTACCAGCCGGCCGAATGGCCGCGCAGCGAGGATGCGGCACGCAGCGCCATGCGACAGTCCGACCCCTACAACTATGTGCGTCTGGCCGCGATGCAGCTGAAAGCCGGCAAGCGTGAAACGGTGCAGGGGCATGGCTTGCAGTGGTGGCAGGAGCCGGTCAGCAAGGTGACCTTCTTCCGGCTGGAAGCCGGTTATCCGGATGCCGTGCGCGAGCGGCTGAACCAGCAACTGGCAATGGCGCAGTGGCAGTCGGTGGCGGCCTACTTTGACTGCATCGCCGGTGGCGCGCGTAGTGCCGGGGCGGATTACGAGGTGAGTGTGACGCCCGGTTTGCTGGGCACGCAGTTATTCAGCACCCGCATCCAGACAGCCTATTTTTGCGGCGGTGCCCACCCCGATTTTGAAGACAGCTCGCTGAATCTGGACGTTGCCAGTGGCCGCGAACTGGTGCTGGAGGACATCCTGTGGCTAGGGAAAAAACCGGCCGGCCCATTGCGCAATGACAAGGGCGAGCTGCTTGACCCGCAATACAGCTCGGCGGTGTTTAACCCGTGGTTGCTGCGCACCCTGCAGCAACTGTATCCGGCCGAATTTGCCGAAGATAGCGGTGATGAGGGCTGTGATTACCATGATCCGGCTGTCTGGCACGACAGTGGCTGGCGCCTGACGCCGAAGGGCATCGTGTTCGGGGCCTACTTCCCGCGCGTGGCGCGGGTGTGTGACAACCCCGACTGGAGCGTAATCCCGTGGGCGGTGGTGAAGCGTCACCCCGGCCTGAAACCCTACTCGCTGCCTTGATCCGGCAGTGCAAGGTTGGCCGCAATCTGCGGCCAACCTTTTAATAATTATGGCTTATCAGTGGCAGATAAATGTAGTTGCACTGCAACAAAAAAAATCCCGTTGGCGTGTGCTGACGGGATTTTCATTTCTATAGCATTGGCAGGCTTGTAGTATGCGCACCGAATCAAACAGTTATACGGGTTTCGATATGGTTGAGCGGCATTCAAGTACTGGCAAATCGGCATTAAGCCCACGCCAGATCGGCGCGATTACCCTCGGTAATGCGCTCGAAATATATGATTTTGTTTTGTACGGTTTTCTGGCCAGCACGCTTGCTCGGCAGTTTTTCCCGGCTGACGACCCTTTGAGCTCCCTGTTTGCTGCCTTCATGGTGTTTGGTGCGGGGTTTGTCATGCGCCCTGTCGGTGCGGTCTTGCTTGGGCGGTATGCCGACAAGTATGGGCGTCTTGCGGCACTGCAGTTGAGTATTGTGCTGATGGGGCTGGGGACGCTGGTGTTTGTGCTGGCACCGACTTATGCCCAGATCGGCGCCTGGGCTGGTGTGATTCTGGTGCTTGGGCGTCTGCTGCAGGGTTTTTCGATGGGCGGCGAAATCAGTGCCTCCTCGGTGGCCTTGCTCGAAGGCGGTGAGGCGAACAAGGCCTGTGGGCGGCTGAGCTGGCAGTTTGCCAGTCAGGGGGGCGGCAGTGCGCTGGCGGCGCTTGTGGTGCTGTCGTTGGGGCAGGCAATGCCGCCACACGTTTTTGCCGACTGGGGCTGGCGGCTGGCTTTTGCACTGGGTTTGCTGATTGTGCCAACCATCTGGATGATGCGACGCACCTTGATCATGACCGAGTCGAAAGCCGGGGAGGCCACTGATAATGTGCAGATCTGGTCGTACCGCCAGGAGTTATTCTGGGGTGCCTTGCTGATTACCGGTTCGACGGCCAGTGTGTATCTGATGCTTAACTTCTTGCCGGTTTATCTGGCCGAGCAGCAGGGCTGGCCCAAGGTGATCGGGCAGAGTGCCGCCTTGCTGGCGAGTCTGGTGATTCTTTGTGCGTCGCCAGTATTCGGGCGGCTTGCCGACAAGCTGGCGTCGCGACAGCAGATGATACGCTATGCACTGGCCGCGGCTGCGTTGCTGGTGCCTGTGCTGTTTGCCTGTATCTTGTCCGGCCAGATCCGCTGGCTGTTGTTGCCGCTGGTGTCGATTTATATGCTGACAACGGTGGCGCTGACCGTGGCGGGGCTGGCCTTGATGATGGAGAGCTTTCCCCCGTCCTGTCGGGCCTTGGGCACCGGCATTTGCTACAGCCTCGGGGTGACCCTGTTTGGCGGCTTCAGTGCGGCCATTGTCATCAAATTGATGGCGCTGACTGCCAATGCCTGGGTGCCGGCCATTTATCTGCTGTTGGCACTGGGTGTGTCCTGGCTGGCTGCAGGGCGGCTGTCGGCGAGTCGTTCCGCCGGACAGCCAGTATTGCCGGCCGGCGCTGTCGTCTGATTTCAGATAGCCGGGAGGGCAACCAGCAAACGTAGCAGGTTTTGCAGATTGTCTTCCCCGGTTTTTTGCAGAATGGCCCTGATCTGGCTGCGCACGGTGGCCGGGCTCAGGCTGTTGAGCTGGGCGTATTGCTCGGCACTATTGCCCTTGGCCAGTGCATGGGCCAGCCGGCTCTCGGCCACGGTCAGGCCGAACAGCTGGGTAAGGTTGGCCGCAGAGGCCAGCAACTGCCGTTTTCTCGGCCTGATCAACAGCAGAATGTCTCCCTGGGCATGCAGCACGAGGCCGGGTGGCCGTTCGCCGGCACGTATCGCACTCGCTTCTTTCTGGCTGGTAAAACCCGGCTTGATCATGCCTGCACCGATGCCCTCGCGCGGAAACGGCAGGATATGTACAACGACTGACTCTTGCCCGCTGTCTGGTGCGGCAATCTGCAGGCATTCCGCCTGTCGGCTGCGTTGTACCCGCAAGATCGCCTCGTTCATGCCTGCATGTGCGGCGAGTTTGTTATGCCGTTTGCCGCTGCCAGGTTGGGCAGGGAAGTAGCGCTCGGCGGTCGGGTTCATGTACAGCAGCTTGCGGTTATGCGACAGCAGGGCAACGCCTTGTTCCATCGCCTCAAGGCCTTGTTCGCCGGCCCATGCGGCGCAGCGCAGTGCTTCGGTGTGACGCCACTGGCGAAACCAGGCTGACAAATGCGGCAGCAATTGCTTGACGGCCTGCTGTTGTGCTCGCTGAAACGGGGATTTGCCGACCTCGTGATTGAATACCACGAACACATCTTCATCGGCATGCGAGTACACCCGCCCTCCCATGATGTAACGCATCCCGATCATCTTTATCTGGTAATCCTGATAAAAGGTGTCACGGGCGACAAAGCGGTTATCAAAGTGTTCGTGGCAATGAAATACCGTGCCAACCGGCTGGCGCATTGCTGCATCCATGCGCGGGTCAATCGCACGCAGTTCGCGGGTATAGGTATTGACGTGGGCGGCGAGGCGGCCTGTGGCCTGGCTGAGGGTGGGCATATCCAGGGTCTGATGCCAGCCAATCAGGTGCAGGCCGTCACTGCCCAGCCATTGATCCAGCCGCGCCAATGTCGCCGGGGTCTGGCCGGGGTCAAGAATACTGTCGTACAAATTGATGATGAGTGAATCACGGGCATCGTCTTCCAGCATCGACTCAGGCCTCCAGCCCGATAGCAGAAAAATTTATAGATATTATCTACATCAATAACTCATAACTGCTATCACAATCTTCATCAATTTTGATGATGTGCAAATGACATCGCACTTCTACAGTACGGCAGGTGACAACTGTGGGGATTTCCCCGAAGCCGGCAAGGAGAGCGTGATGAAAGCAAGACATTTTGGATGGGCGGGGGCAGCGCTGCTGCTGATGACACAACTGGCGTGGGCAGATCCTGCTGCGGCCAACCGCATTGCGCACAGTAAGTCTCTCAAGCCATTGAGCGAGAAGGTTTTTGTCTTGCAATACCAGCAGCACACCAACAAGAAAGCTTCGGCAGAAACGTATCAGAAATATCTGAAACGCTGGGAAGCAGCCAAGGCGGATGGTTTCATTCTGGATGTCAAAACCTTTGGTCATACCGAAGACAGTTAAGGCCTGGTCTGACGATGCAAACCGGAATATTCCTTTCGGCATTTTTGTTGATGGCCAGCAGCATCATCGGCATCGGTCCGCAGAATACCTTGCTGCTCAGGCAGGGTCTGGCGAAGTTCTATGTTGGCCGCGTTGTTGCAATCTGCATTGTTTTTGATGCGGTACTGATTACGCTGGGTGTTTTCTGGGTAGGGACCGAGTTGCAAAAAATGCCCAGCCTGGCCAAGGCATTGACGGCGATAGGCGCGGGTTTGATGTTGTGGCTGGCTTTCATGGCATTTCGCTCGGCATGGTTTTGCAAGACCCGCTTTGAAGATGGCGCGGCAGAGCGTTGCCAGCGCCGGGTGAGGCAGCAGATTTTGCTGGTAACCGTGCTCAACCCCTTGGTGTGGCTGGATACGGTTGTGCTGATGGGCAGCCTGTCGGCTATGCAGCCGGTAGATGGGCGGCTGTGGGTTTTGCTGGGTGCACTGAGTGCATCGGTCTTGTGGTTTGGCGGGGTAGGTTATGGCGCACGTTTGCTGGCCCCCTTGTTCAAGAGCCCGACCAGCTGGCGCTGGTTAGATGTGGCAATCGGCTGCGTGATGAGCTACCTGGCTATCAGCCTGGGTGCTGTGCTGATGGCCTGAAGATCACGTGTTCTGCGGCGGTGGTCATCGCAGGGCTGTGAAGTTGGAGTTGTAGTGTTTTTCTTTTCTCGTAGTATCCGTTTGACCCTGCAGCCATGCAGGGTCTTTTTTCCGGGTATCGTCGCGGCAAGCCCTTCATTTGCCGGCTAAACTTGCCCTGATGCGTGCAGATGGGCACACTGCGCGCTGGCACCACGGGGTGCACCAGCCTTAAACCGTCGGCTGGGCTCAAGATGGACGGTAATCGTCGCGGCTTCGTCGCTGCGGCGTGCTCTTTTTGCAGGAGCGAACATGTCTGACGATCAAATCAAGGGTGACGGCGCGATCCGCCGCGAGAGCCTGTACGGTTCTTCCATCGAAAATACTTACGCTGGCGTGCTGTCCTTCATGCGCCGCAACTACACGCGCAATCTGGAAGGCGTGGACGTGGTGGTTTCCGGCATTCCGCTGGACCTGTCCGTGACCTACCGCAGCGGCGCGCGCATGGGCCCGCAGGCGATCCGTGCCGCCAGTGTGCAGCTGGCCGAGCTGAAGCCTTATCCATGGGGTTTTGACCCGTTTGATGATCTGGCCGTGGTGGATTACGGCGATTGCTGGTTTGACGCGCACAACCCGCTGACCATCAAGCCGTCCATCATCGAACACGCCCGCACCATTCTGGCTTCCGGCGCCAAGATGCTGACTTTTGGTGGCGACCACTTCGTTACCTACCCGCTGTTGATCGCACACGCCGAAAAGTACGGCAAGCCGCTGGCGCTGCTGCATTTTGACGCGCACTGTGACACCTGGCCGGATGACAATCCGGACAGCCTGAATCACGGCACCATGTTCTACAAGGCGGTAAACGAAGGCCTGATCGACCCGGCCAAGTCGGTACAGGTCGGTATTCGCACCTGGAACGACGATTTCATGGGTCTGAACGTGCTGGGCGCACCGTGGGTGCACGAGCACGGCGTGGACGCGACCATCGCCGAAATCAAGAAGACCATCGGCGATGCGCCGGTGTATGTGACCTTCGATATCGACTGTCTGGATCCGGCTTTTGCACCAGGCACCGGCACCCCGGTACCGGGCGGCCTGACTACCGCGCAGGCGCTGAAGATCATCCGCAATCTGGGCGATCTGAACATCGTCGGCATGGACGTGGTAGAGGTGGCACCAAGCTACGACCAGAGCGAAATCACCGCCATTGCTGCGGCGCACATCGCCTGTGACATGTTGTGCCTGATGCGCAACAAGAAGGTCGCCGGCAAGTAATTGATGCCGTAAAGACTATCCCCTTTGCTTAAGCGGCAAAGGGGATATTTTTATGGGGCTTTCGAATCGCCGTATGCATTCAACGTATACTGCTTGCAACAGGTTCGGACTGCGGAGGGCATATGTTGGCCAAGCATTTATTGTTGTCTGCCTTGGCAGCCATGCCGCTGCTGGCTCAGGCGCATGGCGAGGAAACCTCGTCATTCGAGGATTGGCAGCTGAGCGGCTTTTACAGCCTGGCGCTGACCGATCAGGACGGCCCGCTGCATTTTTACCCGGCACTGTCGCAATTCAACTCGGATTATGGCTCGCGGCCAACTTACAAGGCTGACAGCGTGGTCGGCTTGCAGCTGGATGCGCCGTTCAACAGCCAGTGGTCGGCCAGCAGTCAGCTGGTGTTGCGCGATCAGGCCGAATACAGCAAGGGCGATGCCATCGAGCGGCTGTTTGTGCGTTATCAGCCATCCGAGCACCTGACCTTGCGCGCCGGCCGGCTGGCGATGGATACCTTCATGTTGTCCGATTACCGGCGCGTCTCGTATGCCTACCCCTGGGTACGGCCACCGCACGAATTCTACGGCTATCTGTCGGTTGACCATTTTGACGGTGCCGACATCGCCTACAACTGGCATGCGGCCGGTGAGTGGCAGGCCAAGCTGAATGTCGGGCCCAGCCGCACCGTGCTGCCTATCTCGACCGAGGGGCAGGATTACCGGCTGCGCACCCGCTCGCAATGGGGCGGCACGCTGCAGTGGCTGCGCGAGGCGCTGACTCTGCGCGCCGGCTATACCACTTTCCTGTTTGCCAGCGAGCCGGTGACATCGGGCTTGCTGGATCAGGCGCTGGACAGTGTCAAACCTTTCTGGCCGCAAGCCGGCGAAATCCACAATCAATTGCAGTTGAAAGACAAACGTCTGGTCTATAAGGCGCTGGGGGCTGTGTATGACCCGGGCGGCTGGTGGCTGCGCGGCGAGGTGGCGGCGCTGCAAAACCAGTCGCTGTGGTTCCCGGAGGTTCACAGCTATTACCTGGCAACGGGCGTGCGCCTGGGAGCGTGGCAGCCTTATGTCGGTTATGGCCGCGCCTATGCCACCAAGCCTTTGCTGCAGTTGAGCGAGCCGACCGGCTACCCGCCATTGCTGCAGGCTGGCATCAGCCAGACCGCCCGCGGCATCGAGCAGGCGGTCAACGCCATCCGTGTCGATCAGCACAGCACCACCCTGGGCCTGCGTTGGGATGTAAAACCGGGCATGGCGTTGAAATTGCAGTGGGACAAGCTGAAAAGCAGGCCCAATGGCAACGGCTTGCTCGGCGGTGGTAATGCGGTAGAAAGCGGGGCTATCCGCAAGAGTATTGTCTCGATCGCTGTGCAGGGGGTGTTTTGATGCCCCGATTCCTGTTGATGATGCTGGCCTTGCTGGGGCTGATCGGTACGGCACAGGCGCATTTCGTGCTGATCGCCGGGGCTGGCAGCAATATTCCCGAACTGGAAAAAAAACAGGCGGCCAACCTTTATCTGGGCAAGCCTTTGATGCTGACCTCTGGCGTGTTTGTGCAGCCGGTTGATGTGGTGGATACCGAGTTGCGCCGCGATTTTTACCTGCATCTGACCAGCCAGAACCTGGCGATGATTGATGCCTATTGGGCGCAGCTGCAGTTTGCCGGGCGCAGCAAACCCTTGCTGAAGCTGGAAAGCGAGCAAGAAGTAATTGATTTTGTCCGGCGGCGTAATAATGCGATCGGCTTCATTTCGCGGGCAGCCCTGCCCAAGGACAAGTCGGTGCGTGTCCTGCTGGTACTGGAGTAGCGGATGAATCGCAGTGTGCAATTGACCCTCGCGCTGGTGGTAGCGGCAGCTACCCTGCTGCTGTCCGGTCTCGTGGCGTGGATCAGCTATGTGCAGCGTTACGATGAGGAAATCCGTAGCGGCGAACGCATCGTGCAGGAGTTGGTGCAGGCAGTACGCAAGAGTGCCGAAATCGCCGCCTTTACCGGCAATAACCAGATTGCCAATGATGTGGTCAGCAGCCTCACTGCCAGCGAGCTGGTGGCCGGTGCGCAATTGCAAGGCGACCATGGCCTGATGGTGGCGCAGGGCAAGCTTGATGGCATTCCGGTTGCCCAACCGCTGTTTGCCCCGTTCAACCGTGAACAGCAAGTCGGCGAACTGCGCGCCGCCCCGAACTATCCTGCCTTGCAAGCCAGTGCCCGTCGTGGTGCCGGTATTGCGGCCTTGTGGCTGTTTGCGCTGTCCATCATGACCGGCATCGTGGTGTATACCGCGGTATTCATGGTGTTCAGCCGGCCGCTGACGCGCTTGTCACGCCAGTTGCACGAGATCCTGCCCGGCTCGCCTGAGCGTTTGCCGGTGGCCAACGCAGCACCGCGCAACGAGCTGTACCGGCTGACGCGCGATATCAACGGCCTGCTGAATACGGTCGAGCTGGTGGTAAATGGCGAACGCGCTTTGCGCGAACACATTACCGAGCTTGAACACCGCCTGCGTGGCATGTTCGAGCGGGCCAGCGTCGGCATCTTCCTGATCAATAAGGATGGCCGCATCAAGACGCATAATCCGGCCTTTGGTGAGTTGTCTTTTCATCTGCATGTGCAGGACAACTGGATGGACATCCTGTTTGCCCAGCCGGAACGCCTGCACGGCATGCTGCAGCGTGCGGTGATGCAGGGTCAGCCGCAGATGCAGGACTTGCAGCTGGCCGAGCCCAACGAAGGTCAGTGGCGGCATGTGGTGCTGTCCTACTCGGGGGAGGAGCAGGGCGAGGCGCTGTTCCAGGGGCTGATCTACGATATTACCGACCGCAAGCAGGGCGAGCTGGTGATGCAGCGCCAGGCGGACTACGACCATCTGACCGGTATCTACAATCGTCGCGCCGCCGAAATGTTGCTGCCGCAGCGCCTGCAACAGCAGGTGATGCGCAAGGGCAGTCTGGCGGTGCTGATGATGGACCTCGACCGCTTCAAGCACATCAATGATAACTGGGGGCATGAGGCCGGCGATCAGGTGCTGGTGGAGATTGCGCGCCGGCTGGGCCTGTTCCGTGCGCCGGGCGATATGCTGGCGCGGCTGGGCGGCGATGAATTCCTGCTGGTGGTCGAGCTGGGAGATCGCGGCCAGCTTGCCGAGCTGGCCAGCCGCATCATTCGTGAAGTCGGCCAGTGGATAAGCATAGGCCCGGGCAAGCAGGACTATGTCGGCTGCAGTATCGGCATCGCGCTGTTTCCGCAACATGGCCGCCGCGCCGACGAGTTGCGCAATGCTGCCGACCGCGCCATGTACGAGGTGAAGCGTCATGGTCGTAATGGCTATTGCTTCTACGAGGCTGACGAGACCTTGTACCGCGTGGTGTCGGTCGAGGTGTTGCGCGCACCACGCGAGGACTGATCCGCGCTTATTGCAGCGCCAATAGCCACAACAGCAGCATCAGGCTTTCGCATACCTCGATGCCGGCACCCAGACAATCGCCGGTCATGCCGCCGAGTTTCCGTTTCAGATACGCCCACCACAACAGCCCGCTCAGCGGGGCCAGCAGCAGAACCGGTGCCAGCAGATAGCTGGCAATGGCCAGCAAGCCGGCTGCCAGCCAGAAGCTCGGCCAGTGGCTGCGCCAGGCAAAACGCTCGCCGCTGCCGGCCGCCAGGCTGGGCAGGGTGGCAGACCACGCAACGGTAAACAGCCTCGCCCAGGCCGGAATCAATAGGAGCGGCAGCAGGCTGTGGATATCTTTACCGGCGTTGGCTGTCGTCTTGGCCAGCAGCATCAGCAGTACCAGCTTCACCAGCAGCTGGCTGGCCAGTGCCAGCACACCGAAACTGCCCAGATGCGGGTCTTTCAGTACTTCCAGAAACCGTTCGCGCGAGCGATGCGCGGCACCCTGCGCATCGGCCAGATCCGCCAGACCATCAATATGCAGGCCGCCGGTTACCCACAGCCAGGCCAGCAGGCCGGCCAATGCGGCCAACCATGGGTCGACGAGACTGCCGGCCGCCACCGCAAGCCAGACTATCGCCCCGACCAGCACGCCGACCGGCGCAAACCAGCGGGCGGCATCGGCCAGCCAGGCCGGATCAAAGCTGGCCAGCTGCGGGGTGGGTAAACGGGTGAGGAACTGGATGGCAAGAATCAGCGCGCGCATGCTGTGGATAAGTCTGTGGATAGGGTGAGAGAAAGCCGTGGGCAGAATGTGGGTAGCGGGCTAGTGGCCCGGTGATTCCAGCCGCGTCAGATAGGCCGGGTGGCCATCGAGTATCGACAGCTGGGCAAAGCCGCCGCGCTGCACTGCCATCAGCCGTGCCGCACTGAATTCGATGCCCAGCAGCTCGGCCAGCAGCACACTGATCACGCCGCCGTGGCTGACCAGCACACGATGGCTGCCGCGTGCCTCGCGCAGCCAGTCGGCAAAGCCGGCCAGCACGCGGGTGCGGAACAACTCGAACGATTCGCCGCCCTCGGGCGTCAGTAGGCCGCGCATCATCAGCAGCGACCAGTCTGGTGTTTCGGCATTGATCTCGGCCAGTGCCCGCCCTTCCCAGCTGCCGAAATCACATTCGGCCAGCGCCGGCGACACATGCAGCGGCACCCGGCATTGCAGCGCCTGCTTGACCGCGAACTCGCGGCAACGCAGCAGCGGCGAGCTGGCCATGCTGGTTACCGGTGCCAGCGCCGTCAGCTTTTGCCAGCTTTGCTGCATGTCGATGAGGCCTTGGGCGGTCAGCGGCAGATCGCTGCGGCCAACCAGCCGGCCTTGATGGTCGATCTGGCCGTGGCGCAGCAGGGTCAGGGTGTAAGGATTCATGCGCTCTTGCCGGCGACACCGGCCTCGGCAAAGGTGGCCATGCCGGCATGCAGCGCAATCGCCTGCTGCAACAGCGGCAGGGCAATCGCCGCGCCCGAGCCTTCGCCCAGACGCAGGCCGAGGTCGATCAGCGCCGTTAGTTGCAGGTCAGCCAGCGCCTGGGCGTGGCCGGTTTCCTGCGAGCAATGGCTGGCCAGCAGCCAGGGCTTGAGCGCCGGGTCGATATGGCAGGCGGCCAGTGCGGCAGCGGTGCTGATGAAACCATCCAGCAGCAGCGGCACGCCCTGTTCGGCACCTTCGAGGTAAAAGCCGGCCATGGCGGCGATTTCGAGGCCGCCCAGCTCGGCCAGCAGCTCGGCACCATCCAGTGATTGATTCTTCACCCGGGCCAGCGCATCGCTGACCACCTGACGTTTGATGGCGAGGTGGGCATCATCGATACCGGTGCCGCGGCCCACGATCTGGTCGGGCGCATGGCCGCCAAGGCGGCAGATCAACGCGGCAGACGGCGTGGTATTGCCGATGCCCATATCGCCGGCAATCAGCAGATTGGCCCCGTCGGCAATCGCGCGGCGCGCGGCGTTGCGGCCAACCTCAAGCGCGGCCTCGCACTGGGCGGTCGTCATCGCGGCTTGTCGGCGGATATTGCCGCTGCCTTCGGCGATCTTGGCCTGTACCACGTCTTCCAGCGCCGACAAGTCGCCCACGACGCCGACATCCACCACCTCGAGCCGCGCCTGATTCTGCCGTGCCAGCACACTGATGGCGGCGCCGCCATTGACGAAGTTGGCGACCATCGCCGCCGTCACCGAGGACGGAAAGGCCGACACGCCTTCGGCACAGACGCCGTGATCGGCAGCAAACACACAGATGGCCGGCGACAGCGGCCGCGGAATGTCACGGCCTTGCAGTGCGGCCAGCTGGCAGGCCAGCTGCTCGAGCTTGCCGAGGCTGCCTGCCGGCTTGGTCAGTTGCGACTGGCGGGCCTCGGCGGCGCGGCCGGCGGAAAGATCGGGAGCGGGGATGCGCGACATGGTGCTGATTCCTTGAATGCGGTTGGCCTGGCGGGAGGCACGATGGCCAGACCTTACGCCAGCTTGGCAGCCAGTGCAAACCGGCAGGCTTGCGCATTGTGCAGCGCGCAAGTCGTGCTGCAGGTATAATCGTCGCCCTGCAGGTGCCCGGCTGATGTTCCATCATAGGCCGGGTGAAACTGGGAAGCCGGTGTAAATCCGGCGCTGCCCCCGCAACGGTAAGGTCTGGCCGCAAGGCCCAGGTCGCACGAAAACCACTGTCGCCAGACGGGAAGGTGTGCCACCGCAAGACCCAGCCCGGAGACCGGCCTGCATCGGGTGCTGTGGAATGCGCCCGCCTGGAGTATCGCGGGGAGGCGATCAGACAGCACGTTGGCCGCAGCCGCGACCCATCATCCTGCAGTCCTGTATTTCTCCGCACTCCCGTTTCCATAAATCCGGAGTGTGAACATGTTCAAGAACAAACCCCTGGCCGCGCTGGTAGCGCTGGCATGTGCCCCGGCCGCCCTGGCCCAGACCCCGACCCAGCTCGACGCAGTTGTCGTTACTGCCACCCGTACCGCGACCCCGGTCAGCAAGGTGCTGTCCGATGTGACCGTACTGGGCCAGGAAGAAATCAGCCAGAGCGGCAGCCTGACCGTGGCGCAACTCCTGGCCGAGCAGGCGGGTGTCGAGTTTTACAGCAATGGCGGCGAAGGCAAGTCCTCCAGCCTGATGCTGCGTGGCGCCACCGCCAAGCAGACGCTGGTGCTGATTGACGGCATGCGCGTGCTGTCGGCGACGGCCGGTACCACTTCGCTGGAAAACATCTCGCTGGACAGCATCGAGCGCGTGGAAATCCTGCGCGGCCCGGCCTCCAGCCTGTACGGTGCCGATGCCATCGGTGGCGTGGTGCAGATCTTCACCAAGCGCGGCAAGGGCGCGCCAGCGCTGCGCTTCAATGCAGGCGTGGGTGCCGAAGGCAAGCGCGTGTTTGGTCTGGGCTTTGCCGGTGAAGTGGGTCAGACCCGCTTCAATCTGGGTGTAGACCACAACAAGACCGACGGTATCTCGGCGCGTAATGCCGACAATCCGAAGTACAACGCCGACCGCGACGGTTTTGAAAACACCACCTATACCGTCAGTGCCGAGCATCAGCTGGCCGCCGGTCACAGCCTGGGCTTCAATCTGTACCAGTCCGAAGCCCGCAACGAGTACGACCAGTCTGCCAAGGCGGCCGACGAGTCGCGTTCTCGCTTGGCTGGCCAGTCTGTCGAGCTGAAAAACCGCGTTTCCGAGCGCTGGACCAGCTCGCTGCGCTATATCAACAGCAGCGACAAATCGCGCAATTTCACCAATGGCAACTTTGCCGTGGCCAGCAGCCAGTTCGAGACTCGCCAGCAAGAATGGCAGTGGAACAACCAGCTGGATCTGGCCTCCGCCGGCCAGCTGACGCTGGGTGCCAACCACCTGCTGCAGCGCGTGTACAGCACGACGGCCTACAGCCAGAACCGTCGCACCGTGGATGCGGTGTACGCCGGCTATCAGGGCGAATTCGGTGCCCATCGTCTGCAGGGTAGCCTGCGTCATGACGACAACTCGCAGTTTGGCGGCAAGACCACCGGCCAGATCGGCTACGGCTACCAGCTGACGCCGTCGCTGTTGCTGCGTGCGGCCTACGGCACGGCTTTCAAGGCGCCGACCTTTAATGATCTGTACTGGCCACTGGCCTTCGGCTATCAGGGCAACCCGAACCTGAAGCCGGAAGAAGCCAGCAACCGCGAACTGGCCGTGCACTGGCGTCAGGGCGGTAGCCATCTGCGCGTGACCGCTTTTGACAACCATATCCGCAACCTGATCGCCGGCACTGCCGACTGGTCTACCGTGGATAATCTGGAAAAGGCACGCATCATCGGCCAGACCATCGAAGCCGGCCAGCAGTGGGGTAACTTCGGTCTGAGCGCCAACCTCACCAACCAGCGCGCGCGTGACGAAAACAGCGGTAAGCTGCTGGTGTATCGTGCCAAACTGCACGGCGGCATCAATGCCACCCTGCAGCAGGACCGTACCCGTTACACCGCGCAACTGGTGGCCAGCGGCCAACGTCCGACCAGCAATGCCAATACCGACTTCCTGGGTGGCTATGGCGTGCTGAATCTGGCGGTTGAGCACGAACTGGCGCGCAACTGGACGCTGCAGGGCAAGCTCAGCAATGTCACCGACAAGCGTTATGAAACCACCAAAGACTACAGCCAGCCACGTCGCGGCTGGTTTGTCGGTGTGCGTTACGCGCAATAAGCCGGACGTTGCGGCCAACCCTTACCCAAGGTTGGCCGCAAGCGGCAACAGGCCTTCCCCGTGTCGGGGGAGGCTTTTTTACAGGAGTCAGCCATGCGACATCTGATCAGTGGTGGTGCGCGTAGCGGCAAGAGCCGCCACGCTGAAAATCTGGCGCTCGCGCATGCCGGCCCGGTGACGTATATCGCGACAGCCGAGCGGCGCACGGATGCCGCTTTTCTGGCACGCATCGCCCACCACAGCCAGCGCCGTCCGGCCAGCTGGGGGCTTGTCGAGGCCGGGCAAGAGTTGCCGGCGCTGATCGCCAGCCACGACCAGCCCGATGGCCTGCTGCTGATCGACTGTCTGGGCATGTGGCTGATGCGCTTTTTCGATGGCGATGGCCGTTTTGACATGGCCCGCTGGCTGCAGCAGCGCGAGGCGCTGTTGGCCGCGCTGGCCGCTTGCCGTGGCGAGGTGATCCTGGTCAGCAACGAAGTGGGCTGGGGTGTGGTGCCGCTGGGGCAGGAGACGCGTGACTTTGTCGACGAGCTTGGCCGGCTGAACCAGTCGGTGGCAGAAGCCTGCGAAAAGGTCAGCCTGGTGGCTTGCGGATTGCCGCTGGCACTCAAGGGTTAAAGCCGTGCTGTGCCGGTCGGCAGTTTATGACGGCTGACATGGCGGGGCAAAGCAACGTAGAATCGGCGGCTGTGACGGCCTGATGCCGCCAGCCGACTGACTTTATTTCTTCACGAAGCCGACATGGAACAAGAACTCGAACATCTGGAACATCGCGTGGTGGCCCTGATTGCCCGCCTGCACGAACTGGAAACCCAGAACGACCGTCTGGGCGAAGTGCTCGCGCATACCATGAAGGAAAACGCCGAGATGCGTTATGCGCTGGAAGAAACCCGTCACCGGGTGGCTGCCCTGATGAACCGCCTGCCACAGGAAGAACAGCATGAGTGAGATCGTACAACTGGACGTAACCTTGCTGGGTCGCCAGTTCACCATCGGTACGCCGATCGAAGAGCGCGATACCCTGCAGCAGGCCATCCGTCTGCTGGGCGAAAAAATCCAGGCGATTCAGTCCGGTGGCCGCATTGTCGATGCCGACAAGATCGCCATCATGGCTGCGCTGAACATTGCCCACGACCTGCTGAAAGTAAAAGTCGGTGATGATGGCTTGGAGATGGCGACAATCCGTCGTAAAATAAGCGACATGAGCGAGGCGATTGACTCGGCACTAGCCCGTCAGCCAAACAGCCCGCTTCAGTCAGAATAACCGTTCTTCCCCTGCGGTGTTCGCGACGGCCCATAATTCCTTTGTACCAATGCGTTCGCTTCAGGTTGCCAGCGCAGTCGTAGGTGTGCCGCGTCCCTTTGCCGGACGCGCCCGAAATGGCAGCAAGGTGACCCTCCCTGGAAACAGGGTACAAGCGAATTCGGCCAGAGCGACGCCGGCGGGGGTTCCCCCTCTCTCCGATGCCAGCTACCGTTGATGCCAAGTCCGCCCTGCGGCGGCAGATTCGTCATGCACGCAAATCCCTGAGCCTTGCCGAGCGCCGGCGAGCCGAACGCGCCGTCAGCCGCCATGCGCGGGTATTGCTGCGCCCCGGACGGCGTATCGGCGCCTACATTGCCACCGGTTCCGAGCTGGATGTCTTGCCGCTGATCGAGCGGGCCTTGTCGCACCGCTGCCGGATTGCGCTGCCGGTCTTGCCGCAGCGTGGCCGCAAGATGCTGTTTTCGATCTTGTCGGCACAGGGCAGCTGGTATCTGAATCGTTATCGCATTCCCGAATTTGCCGGCAGCCATTGGCAGGCACGTCAGCTTGATGTGCTGCTGGTGCCCTTGCTGGGGGTGGATGCTGATGGCTATCGTCTGGGGCAGGGCGGTGGTTTTTACGACACCACACTCGACTATGTACGACTGTACAAAAAATGGCGCCGACCATTACTGGTCGGCGTTGCTTTCGATTGCCAGCGAGTGGCAGAAGTCCCCAGAGAGGCCTGGGACATCCGCCTCGACTATCTGCTGACCGAGTCCGGTCTGCATCGCTTTAGCAGCTGACAAGCGACAGCTTAGTTGGTGCAACCGTTTTCTATCACCTCGTGTGGTGTGCACTGCAGATGCGGTGGCACTTTTTTCTCGGCCGGGACAGTAGCCGCAACAGCGCTGGCAGCAATGGCGGCGAGGAAAACGCTCAGGATGACTTTTTTCATGGTAGGGCTCACTTTCTTGTTCGGGGTTTTGGTTTGCTCTGCATGACACATTTGTGTCTCTGAAACTATAGCACCCGTATGGAATACAGTTGCTTCTCTTTGTTAATGATTATTTATTGATATTCATTGGCATGTGCTCGCGCGGTCAGCTGCCAGCCACATTTATTGACAATCGCTAACTGACGTTAACGGCATCGCGGGCTAGGCTTGGACAAATCATGTTCCGGAGTCTGCATATGCGACACATTCCTCTGACCCTCGCCCTGTTGACTGGCCTTGCGCTGGCATCACCTGCCATGGCTTCGCCACCTGACTGGAAGGGGCCGCCACCGCATGCGCAGGGCAACAAGCATGGCGACGAGCGTGGTGAACGTCACGACAAGCACGAGTACAAGCACGAGCACAAACGCAGCAAGTACAAGGGCCATGCCGATATTTCGGCCTATCAGGCTCGTCAGCTGGTAAGCGAGCTGCATCTGGATCTACAGACACAATCCTTGCCGCCGGGTATCCGCAAGAAGTTGGCGCGCGGCAAGCCGCTGCCGCCAGGTCTTGCCAAGCAGGTGGTGGTGGTGCCTTACGAGTTGCGTGAGCGACTGCCACGCTATCCGGGTTACGAATGGCGCAGGGTGGGGCTGGATCTGATCCTGGTCGAGGTTGGCACCCGCGTCGTACACGACATCCTCAGCGATATCTTCCTGTCCCGCTAAGCGCTGGCAGCTTGGCAAGCCACACAGCCCGATTGCTTATCAAACCGTTCGGGCTGTGTGCTTTGAGTGCCGGCCCGAGTGGTTTCGCCGGCCTTGTGCCTTGCAACATCTCGTTGCCATAATGGTTTCCCGCCATTTTCCTGCCAGACCACCCCATGTCCTACTGGTTGATGAAGTCCGAGCCGGACGAGGTCGGTATCGACCACCTTGCGGCCAACCCTGACAAAGCTTTCGAATGGACCGGCGTGCGCAATTATCAGGCACGCAATTTCATGCGCGACCAGATGCAAGCCGGCGATCTGCTGTTGTTCTGGCATTCGTCCTGTCCTGAGCCGGGCATCGCCGGCATTGCCGAAGTCGTCAGTCACGCCCATCCCGATTCCAGCCAGTTTGATGCGGCCAGCCCGTGGCATGACCCCAAGTCTGATCCGGCTGCGCCGCGCTGGGTCTGTGTCGATGTGCGTTTTGTGCGTAAGACACGGCTGGTGTCGCCCGCCGAGCTGCGCGAACACGCGGCACTGGCCGACATGACGGTGCTCAAACGCGGCAACCGCCTGTCGATTACCCCGGTCACGCCCGAAGAATGGGCCTATCTGCAAGCAGAGGTACTGTAATGCTGTCGCTTTCTTTATTTGCTGTCTTGCTGGCCTGTGGGGCCGTGGCCGGTTTTCTGGCGGGCTTGCTGGGTGTCGGTGGCGGGCTGGTCATCGTGCCAGTGGTGGTCGGCGTGCTGCAGGCGGCGGCCCTCGGTGGTGATCATGTCCAGCATCTGGCGGTTGGGACCTCGCTGGCGGTGATGGTCTTCACCAGTTTTTCCAGCGTGCTGGCGCATCACAAGAAAGGCGCGGTCAACTGGCAGATCGTGCGCGGCATGGCGCCGGTCATGATGCTGGGCACCTTTGCCGGCAGTCTGCTGGCGGGCTTGATTCCGAGCCATGCGCTGCAGTGGTTTTTCGTGGTCTACGCCTATGTAATAGGTCTGCAGATGCTGTCCGGTGCCGTGCCCAAGGCCAGTCGCGGCCTGCCCGGTCGCGTCGGACAGGGTGCAGCCGGGGGCGTAATCGGTATGATCTCCAGCTGGGTCGGTATCGGCGGTGGCTCGATGAGCGTGCCCTTCATGAGCTGGTGCAATGTGCCGGTACACACCGCGATTGCCACCAGTGCCGCACTGGGCTGGCCGATTGCCGTCTCCGGTGCGCTGGGTTATCTGTCGGCCGGCCAGGGTGTGGCCAATCTGCCGTGGGGTAGTGTCGGCTTTGTTTATCTGCCGGCGATGCTGGCGCTGATGCTGATGACGGTGCTGCTGGCACCGCTGGGCGCGCGTGCCGCCCATGCCTTGCCGGTGCCGAAACTGAAAAAGGCCTTTGCCGTGCTGATGTTGGTGATGGCCAGCGAGATGCTGTACGGCCTGCTCAAGTAATGCACATGGTTGGCCGCAAGCGGCCAACCTTTCCCGTGCGCCACTTACCGCCAGCGCCGCCTCCCCTTATAATGAGCCGATTGAATTTTCACGCTTTTGCGACAAGAGATCCCATGCAAGAACAATACAGCCCGCGCGATATCGAAGCTGCCGCGCAAGAAAAATGGCAGAAAACCGCTGCCTTCCGCGCGGTAGAAGACACCACCCGTCCCAAGTACTACGCCCTGTCGATGTTCCCGTATCCGTCGGGCAAGCTGCACATGGGCCACGTGCGTAACTACTCGATCACCGACGTGCTGGCGCGCTTCAAGCGTCATCAGGGCTTTAATGTGCTGCAGCCTATGGGCTGGGATGCCTTTGGTCTGCCGGCCGAAAACGCGGCGATGAAAAACGGTGGCGCACCGGCGGCGTGGACTTATGCCAATATCGATTACATGAAGACCCAGCTCGACAGCCTGGGTTTTGCGCTGGACTGGGAGCGTGAACTGGCCACCTGCAAGCCCGACTACTACCGTTGGGAGCAGTGGCTGTTCACCCGCCTGTTCGAAAAAGGCGTGATCTACAAGAAAAACGGTGTGGTGAACTGGGATCCGGTAGACCAGACCGTATTGGCCAACGAGCAAGTCGTTGACGGACGTGGCTGGCGCTCGGGCGCGCTGGTCGAGAAGCGCGAAATCCCGATGTACTACTTCGCGATTACCAAGTACGCCGACGAGCTGCTGAATGATCTGGACAAGCTGGATGGCTGGCCGGAACAGGTGAAGACCATGCAGCGCAACTGGATCGGCAAGAGCTTCGGCTCTGACGTGTCCTTTGCCTACGATGTAGACAGCATCGGCCACGACGGCGTGATGAAGGTGTACACCACCCGTCCGGACACGCTGATGGGCGCGACCTACGTCGCCGTCGCCGCCGAACACCCGCTGGCGACCCAGGCTGCTGCGGCCAAGCCTGAACTGCAGGCCTTCATCGCCGAGTGCAAGGCCGGTTCCGTGGCCGAGGCTGATGTGGCCAAGATGGAGAAGAAGGGCGTCGATACCGGCCTGTTCGTCATCCATCCGCTGACCGGCAAGAAGCTGCCGGTATGGATCGCCAACTATGTGCTGTGGGGCTATGGCGAAGGCGCGGTGATGGCCGTGCCTGCGCACGACGAGCGCGATTTCGAATTCGCCAACAAATACAGCCTGCCGATCCAGCAGGTTTACACTCCGGCCGCCGGCGAAGACAACTTCGACGCGAGCCAGTGGCAAGACTGGTACGGTGCCAAGGAAGGCCTGAGCACCGTTAACAGCGGCAAGTACGACGGCAAGGATTTTGCCGGCGCGTTTGATGCCATCGTCGCCGACCTCGAAGCGCAGTCTGCCGGTGCCAAGAAAACCCAGTACCGCCTGCGCGACTGGGGTATCAGCCGCCAGCGTTACTGGGGCTGCCCGATTCCTATCATTCACTGCCCGTGCTGCGGTGATGTGCCGGTGCCGGAAGACCAGCTGCCTGTGGTGCTGCCGGAAAACGTGATTCCGGATGGCGCGGGTTCGCCGCTGGCCAAGATGCCGGAATTCTACGAGACCTCCTGCCCTAAATGCGGCGGCGCGGCCAAGCGCGAAACCGACACCATGGACACCTTCGTCGAGTCCAGCTGGTACTACGCGCGTTACGCCAGCCCGAAATGCGACACCGCGATGCTGGACAAGGATGCGGCCAACTACTGGTTGCAGGTCGACCAGTACGTCGGCGGTATCGAACACGCGATTCTGCACCTCTTGTACGCGCGTTTCTTCCACAAGCTGATGCGTGACGAAGGCCTGGTATCGTCGGACGAGCCGTTCAAGAGCCTGCTGACCCAAGGCATGGTGATCTGCGAGACCTTCTACCGCGACTTGCCGAATGGCTCGAAAGACTGGATCGCGCCGCAAGACGTGATTCTGGAACGTGACGGCAAGGGCAAGATCATTGCTGCGACCCATCGCGTCGATGGCCAGGCGGTAGCGATCGGCGGCATCGAAAAGATGTCCAAGTCCAAGAACAACGGTGTCGATCCGCAAGAATTCATCGTGAAATACGGTGCCGACACCGCGCGCCTGTTCATGATGTTTGCTGCTCCACCAGAGCAGTCGCTGGAATGGTCGGATGCCGGTGTGGAAGGCGCGCACCGCTTCCTCAAGCGTCTGTGGAAAACCGCGCGCGAGCACGTGGCGGCCGGTGTGGTGTCTGCGTACAGCGCGGGCGAGCTGAACGCCAGCCAGAAAGAGCTGCGCTTCAAGCTGCACAGCACCATCCAGAAAGTGTCCGACGACTACGGCCGTCGCCAGCAATTCAACACCGCCATCGCTGCGGTGATGGAACTGCTGAACACCTACGACAAGGCCGATACCAGCGGTGACGTTGGCCGCGCCGTGGCGCAGGAAGTGCTGGAAGCCGTTACCGTGCTGCTGTCGCCTATCGTGCCGCACATCACCGATGCGATCTGGGGCCAGCTCAAGCCGGGCGCGGTCGAGCTGCTCAACGCGCCGTGGCCACAAGTTGACGAGGCTGCGCTGGTGAAGAGCGAGATCGAGCTGATGATCCAGGTCAACGGCAAGCTGCGCGGCAGCATCACCGTGGCGGCCGACGCGGCCAAGGATGCCATCGAGGCGCTGGCGCTGGCACACGAAAACGTGGTCAAGTTCATGGAAGGCAAGCCGGCCAAGAAGGTGATCGTGGTGCCGGGCCGTCTGGTCAATATCGTCGTCTGATCCTGAATGGGCCGGTGCCGCGTCAGCGCCACCGGCCGGAGAAAGCATGAAATCCCTGCTGCGTAACACTGTCATTGCTGCCACGGCCCTGGGCCTGTCGGCCTGCGGCTTTCATCTGCGTGGTGTCGGTGCCGATCTGCCACCGCTGCCGTTTGCTTCGGTTGCCGTCAGTGGCGGTGGCGAGCTGCAAGCGGCGCTGGAGCAGGCTTTGCGCCGCGACTCGCGCATCACCGTTGCGGCGCAGGCCGGCAAGGCCGATGTGCTGCTGAGCGTGCAAAGCAGCGGCTACGGCAAGGACGTGCTGACCATCAATAGCGGCGGCAAGGTCAACGAGTATCTGCTGACCTACCGTGTCGAGGCCAGCGTGCTGCGCAAGTCGGATGCGCAGGTCTTCCCGCTGAACGTGGTGGTACGGCGCGAGCTGGGCTATAGCGACAGCGAAGTGCTGGGCAAGGCGCGCGAGGAAGAGCTGCTGCGCAAGGACATGGTGCGTGATGCGGCCGAACAGCTGCTGACGCGCATGGCGCATCTGCCGGCAGGCAAGCCCTGATGCCGGTAGCACAGAGCGAGGCCCTGCAGGTGCAACTGGCGCAGGGCAAGCTCGCCCCGGTTTATGTGATCCACGGTGAGGAAGCCTTGCTGGCGCTGGAGGCGGCCGATGCGATTCGTGCTGCTGCCCGCAACGCCGGCTATCTCGAACGTGAAGTGCTGACCGTTGAAGGTGGCCATTTTGACTGGTCGCAGCTGCGCGATGCGATGAGCAGCGTGTCGCTGTTTGCCAGCCTGAAGCTGCTGGAAATCCGCATTCCGGGCGGCAAGCCTGGCACCGAAGGCAGCGAGGCGCTGCAAAGCCTGGCTGCCCAGCCGCCGCAAGACACCATTACCCTGATTACCTTGCCACGGCTGGACAAGACCCAGCAGAAGGCCAAATGGTTTGCCGCGCTGGAGAAATCCGCGACGGTGGTCGAGGCGCGGCCGGTATCGCGCCATGATCTGCCGGGCTGGATCGCCCGCCGGCTGAAACGGCAGGGCCAGACGCTGGATGCACAGGCGGCCGAGTTTTTTGCCGACCGTGTTGAGGGCAATCTGATGGCGGCGCGGCAAGAGGTCGACAAGCTGGCGCTGCTGTATCCGGCCGGCGAGCTGACGCTGGCGCAGATTCGCGAGGCGGTGGCCAATGTTGCGCGCTTTGACGTGTTCCACCTGTCCGAGGGCTGGATGTCGGGCGATACCGCGCGCGCCATGCGCATGCTGGACGGGCTGGAAGCCGAAGGCGAAGCACCGGTGCTGGTGTTGTGGTCGTTCACCGAAGATGTGCGCATGCTGATCAAGCTGGGTCGTGGCCTGCAGGAAGGCCGCCAGGTGCGCGATATGGCCAACGAGCTGCGCTTGTGGGGCGACAAGCAAAGGTTGGCCGCACCGGCCGTCAAGCGCATCGGCGCACGGCGACTGAATGCAGCGCTGGCCGAATGCGCGCGCATCGACCGCCAGATCAAGGGCGTCGAGCCGGGCGACCCTTGGCACAGCCTGCGCCGGCTGACCAGCGAGCTGGCAGCTGGCCGTTAAGCGCCAGCGCTTTAGCAGAGACAAGGCCGCCTGCGGGCGGCCTTGCTGTTTTCCGATGCAGAACAGATGCCGCTTACAGCGGCTGCGGCAGCTGGCCGGCACGATACCTGGCCAGTACCTTGTTCACGTAATCGCGCGTTTCGGGATAGGGCGGAATGGTGTTGCGATAGCGGCTGACCGCGCCTTCGCCGGCATTGTAGGCGGCAATCACCAGATGCAGATCCTGCTTGAACTGGCCCTGCAGCCAGCGCAGATAACGTGCGCCGCCGCGAATATTCTGCAGCGGGTCAAAGGCATCGCGCACGCCGAAACGGGCGGCAGTGTCCGGCATCAGCTGCATCAGCCCCTGCGCGCCCTTGGGCGAGCGCGCCTCGCTGTCGTAGCCCGATTCCACCGCAATCACTGCATGCAAAAGCTGCGGGTCCAGCTGCTGTTCGCGTGCGACTTGCTGGATCAGCGGTCGCAGTTTTTTCGGTGGCAGGCTGTTGCTGCGTAGCTGTGGCGTGGCTGTCGGCTGGCGTGGCGGAAGCTCGGCCGGGATGAGCTGCGGCTGCGGCATGCTGTCGAGGCTGATGGTCGCGCCCAGCCCCGGCGCGACGGCATCGCGCAGGAATGCCGCCCGGTCAAAATCCTCGGCATGGGCAGGAAATGCGACAAACAGGCTGGCAACAGCAGCCAACAGCAAGGCAAACGGCATGATGGACATCCACAAAAAAACGGCAGGCCACCGAGTGGTGACCTGCTGATATTGTAGATGTTGTTTAATGGCTTGCCACAAAAAATTTAAAGTTTGTGGTATGCGGCCAACGTTGGCCGCAATCAGTGCTGATGTACCGCTGCAGCCGGCAGCAGCTTTACCCCGGTTGCCGGTTTGGTCGGTTTGCTGCCATTGGCAGGGATTTCCACCCAGTCGGTCCGGCCTTGTTCGCAGCTTTGCAGCACCTTGAACCACGCCATTTCGCCCTGTGCCGGCAGGTTGCCACGGAACACGAACTCCTCGTACTGATCATCCGGCAGCTTGCCACCCTGCCAGCTGATTTCCACTACGTCGCTGCTGATCTGCTTGCCGTGGCTGTCATACGGCGTGACCGCTTTTTTCAGCGTGCTCAGTGTCCAGCCCGCCTTGGGCATTGCCTTGGCCCCGCGAAAGCCCTCGGGCAACTGCACGCGAATGCCGGTTGTCGCGCTGCCATCGCAGCCGTGCGGCACCCGCAACACGGCCTTGTAGCTGCTGCCGGCCTGTGCCTCGCGCGTTTCCAGCGTCACATGGGCGGAAGCGAAGCTGCTTAACAACAGGCTGCCCAGCAGGGCGATGAACTTGGCTGACATGATTTTCTCCGTGAAATTGTTAAGCACAGTGTATGCGGCATGACAGCTGGCAGGAATGCGGCAAAATGTCGCATTTTGCCCAAGGAGCCCGCCATGCCTATCCGTCAGGCCCGAGCCGACGACATCGAAAATCTTGCCGCGCTGGACATCGCCGTCTTTGGCGCACCGGCTTATCCGGACTTTTTCTTTCGCCAGGCCATCGCGCTGTGGCCGCAGCTGGTCTGGCTGGCCGAGAGCGAACAGCAAGAACTGCTCGCCTACGTGCTGGGCGCGCCAGCCAGTGAAGCCGGTGAGGGCTGGGTGCTGTCGCTGGGGGTATCGGCACAGGCACGCGGCCAAGGGTTGGGTGAGCAGCTGAGCCGCCAGCTGCTGGCACAGATGCAGCAAGCCTGCTTTGCCAGCTGTCTGTTGACGGTGGCGCCCGATAATGGCGGCGCACGCCGCCTGTACCAGCGACTGGGCTTTGTCGACAGCGTTTTGCACCCCGACTATTTCGGGCCGGGGCAGGCACGCATCGAGATGAAATATACTTTTAAATCAAAGTAATACGGCATTTCATCCTGCTTGACGACAGGCCGGCATTTGCAAAAAATAGCGCGTCTTCAACCCTGCATTTTTTGTGACAGCGCCTGTCATCATGTCTGCTACCGTCCAGTCTGCCTGCCAATCCTGTGGTGCCTGCTGCGCCAGTTTCCGCGTTTCCTTTTATTGGGCCGAAGCCGACGACGGCGGCGGCACCGTCCCCGCTCATCTCACCGAACAGCGCGACGCCTTTCACCGCTGCATGAAAGGTACCTGGGCCAGCCAGCCACGCTGTATTGCCCTGAAGGGAGAAGTCGGCCATGAGGTCAGCTGCGACATCTATCCGCTACGCAGCTCGACCTGCCGCGCGGTAGAAGAAGGCGACGCACAATGCCGCCGTGCCCGCGAGCTATGTGGCTTGCCGGCGCTGGAGATGGTGTAGGTGGTGATAGCCTTGCGGCCAACCTTGTTTCTGGCCCTGTATCCGCTGCGCGGATGCTGGTTTGCATGCCGGTTCCGCCCGGCATGACGGGCAGGGGGCTTGCCGCCGCCCCCTTGCATCCCGGCTCGCCCAGCGCTGCTCGAAACCTCGTGCAATCTGCTGCACCACGGGCGCCGCCAAACTCATGGCTCGCTAACGGCTCGCAACTCGGACAAGCGGCGGCTTAAAACCCGTGGCACAGCAGCTTGCCCGGCTCGCGCTGACGGGCAAGGGTGGCGTCGCGCAGGGCCAGGCTTGCGGCCAACTCTCCCTACTATTTTGCGCGGTAAACGCTGGGCTTCGCAGGCTCAGCCCAGCCTACCAATCCCTGCTGATTGCGGCCAACCTTGGCCGCAGGCTTGGAAACTTCGATGAATACCCAGCGTGGACGATCGCGGCCATGCCCCTTCAGCGGCGCGCCGGCAAGCAGGCGGCCGGCAAGGTTTTAAGCGGCCGCCTGTTTGAGTCGGGCGACGTTAGCGCCCGACGAGTCTGGCCGCGCCTTGCCGGTTGGCGGCTTGACGGGGTTTCACGTCGCTTGGGGCGAGGTGGGTAGTCAGGGGCGGCGACCCGCCCCTGTCCCGTCTGCCGGGCGGAACCGGCATTGAAATCATAATCCGCGTTAGCGGATACCAGACCCAAAACAAGGTTGGCCGCAAAGCATCGTGGTATGCGGGCAGTCTTTGGATTGATCACGGTAAACGTTGGATTTATCTCATTCAGCCCATTGGATAGTTGGCCGGATGTCATGCTAGTTACACCATTGCTTCTCGCACGGGACACCATCGCCGTTGCCATCCATCTTGACGTTTGGGCAGTGCTGCAAGAAGTAGGTGGCTTCCGCGCATGAATTCATCTGCGAGCAGTGGGTGCGGCCATCGCAACGAAAGTTACTGGCTGTAGTGCTGGTTTTGAATTCGAAGTCTGTAGCGAGTTGTGGCCTGCTGGTGTCCTGACTTGTGAAATCAACGACTTCATTCGTCTGTTTTTGTGAGTACCAGTTCCATGCCCCAAATGCTATCAAAGCGATAAAAATCAGTTTTTTCATTTTTGCCAGTGCCAATAAAAGCAATTGGCAATGATATTTGATTTTGTTGGGAGTGGGGCAAGGTCTGAGCCGGTCGAAAAGACATTGCGGCCAGTCTTGGCCGCAAAAGCCCTCACTCCCGATGATACGGGTGGTTATTCAGAATTGAATACGCGCGGTACAGCTGCTCGGCCAGGAGCACCCGCACCATGCCGTGCGGCAGGGTCATGGCGGAGAGTTGCAGCATGATGTCGGCGCGCTGCTTGAGTTCCTGCGACAGGCCGTCGGCGCCGCCGATGACGATGCAGATATCGTCGCCGCTGGCCATCCAGTCTTTCATCGCACCGGCCAGCTGCACCGAGGTCCAGTTCTTGCCGCGCTCGTCGAGGATCACCAGCTTGCTGCGCGGCGGGATGGCGGCGCTGATGCGCTCGTGTTCGGCGGCGATGCCTTTTTCGGCGGTGACGCCGCCGCCGCGTTTCTCGGGCTTGATTTCTTTCAGTTCGAACTGGATGTCACGGCCGAAGCGTTTGCTGTAGTCGGCAAAGGCGTCGTCTACCCAGCGCGGCATCTTGCTGCCGACGGCAAGCAGGGTGATTTTCATGGCGGCTTCCCAAAAATGAAGTTGGCCGCAGCGCCTTGCAGCGTGCGGCCAATCTGATAGCTTGCCGGCCGAACCGTGTCAGCCGGCTGGCAGCCTGATCAGGCAGTGGCGTCCCACGGACGGCCGCCGACCGGGGTGAAGGATGGCTTCTGGCCGCCCCACAGTGCCTCGATGTCGTAGTAGTCGCGTACGGCTGGCAGCATCACGTGTACCACCACGTCACCGGCATCGACCAGTACCCATTCGCCGCTCTCGTGGCCTTCGGTGCCGACGATGTCGACGCCGGCAGCTTTCAGCTCGACCGCGACATTGTTGGCCAGTGCCTTCACCTGACGGTTGGAGTCGCCGGTGCAGACGATGAGGTGGGCAAACAGCGACGTCAGCTTGGTGGTGTCCAGCGACACGATGTTCTTGCCTTTGACGTCTTCCAGCGCGTTGATCGACAACGCGACGATATCCTTGATTTCCATGCTATTCCTTGAATCGGTTCGGGAACGGTGGCGACGCGTCAGCGCCCGGCGTGGCCAGAGGTTCCGCAAAAGAACGTTGGCCGCAACATGCGGCCAAGACAGAGGGTTTGCTGCCACAGGGAACCTGCCGACTACCGGTATAGGCCATGCTGGCGGATGTAGGCCAGTACGGCGGGTGTCAGCACCGCGCTGCAGTCCTGCCCCGTCGCCAGTTGCTGGCGGATGTCGGTGGCAGAGAGGGGAATGGGCGGCAAAGCCAGGGGGCGGATTGTACCGCAAGCCGTACGTTTTGAAAAATCAGCCACTTGCGCGGCTTGCCAGCGGGCAGCCAGCGCCGGATCCAGCGGGTCCGCGACAAAGCCGGGGCGGATGGCCACGGCGAGGTTGGCGAGGCTGAAAAGATCTTGCCAGCGGTGCCAGGTGTGCAGGTTTTGCAGCGAATCGCCGCCGATCAGAAACCACAGCTCGGCAGTCGGGCCGATCTCGGCGCGGATTTCTGCCAGTGTCTCGATGGTGTAAGCGGGGCGCTCGCGCTGGAGCTCGCGCTCGTCCACTCGCCAGCCAGGCCGGTCGGCAAGCGCCAGCTGCAGCATGTCACGGCGCTGGGCGTTGCTGGCCTGCGGGCCTTGCGTGCGGTGGTAGGGAATGCCGGCCGGAATGAGCCGCAGCTCGTCCAGCTGGCATTCGTCGAAAAACGCCTGCGCCATGCGCAGGTGGGCGGCATGTACGGGGTCGAAAGTGCCACCGAACATGCCGACGCGGCGGGGTGTGTCAGGCTTCGTAACCACTGATGACGAGGTCGAGCTTGCCGGTGGACGGGTTGATGACGAGGCCGTGTACCGGCACGTCTTTCGGCATCAGCGGGTGATTGCGGATGGTGCTGACGGTGTGGCGCACGCTGTCCTGCACATTGTCAAAACCCTTGAGCCAGCTGTCGAGGTCGATACCGGCACCGCGCAGGGTGGCGATGGTGTCGGCCGAGACGCCGCGTTCCTGGGCATTGGCGAGAATGCGCGTCGGGTCGATGGCGCGCATGCCGCAATCGTGGTGGGCCACCACGCAGATTTCCTGCGCGCGCAGCTCGTATACCGCCACCAGCAGGCTGCGCATTACCGAGCCCCACTGATGGGTAATCAGCGCGCCGGCGTTCTTGATCAGCTTGGCGTCACCGTTCTTCAGGCCCATGGCCTTGGGCAGCAGCTCGACCAGGCGGGCGTCCATGCAGGCCAGTACCGCCAGATTTTTGCCGGGGAATTTGTCGGTTTCGAATTGCTCGTACTCACGGGCATCGACGAAGGCGCGATTGTGCTCGAGCAGGTTGTTCAGTAGTCCCATGGGGATCTCCATCTGATTCATTGCACGGGTAGTGCTGTTATGGTCGTGACGGCGGGTAGCCGTCCGGGTGCCTTTGGCACCGGGTGCTTATTTTGGTCGCCATGCTATCACGTGGCGGGCGGGGATTCAGCCCTTGTCGGACAAGGGGATAGGCTTGCGGAAGGCATGCTGGCTCTTGGTTTGCTGATAACCGAGATGGCGGTAAAAGCGGTGGGCATCCTCGCGCAGGATATTGCTGCGCAGGCCGACCGCGGCGATGCCTTGTTGTTGCGTCCAGTGTTCGCAGGCTTCCAGCAGGGCGCGGCCGATGCCGAGGCCGCGCAGCTGGCTGTCCACCACCAGACCGCCGATTTCGACGCGCGGCTCGCTTTCGAGCAAGGTCAGCACATAGCCGTGTATCCAGCCGCAGACGCGGCCCTCGTGTTCGGCCACACACAGATAATGGTTGGCCGTATCCGCCTGCAGCCGCGTCAGCCGTCGGGCCAGATCACTTGCCTCGACCTGATAGCCCAGCGCGGCGCAGAGTGCGGCCAGCGCCGGAATGTCGGCAGTCTGAGGCGGCCGCAGCTGCAGCATCATTCGCGGGCAATCACGAATAACGGCTGGCCGTATTCGACTGCATCGCCGTCATCGGCGAGGATGTCGCCGATAAAGCCGTCCTGTTCGGCCAGGACGGCGTTTTCCAGCCCCATCGCGCGAATGGTGCCCAGCTGTTCGCCGCGCGCGATCTGGCGGCCGATATCGGTACTGCACTTGAAAAAGCCGACGCCGGGCGAGTTTTGTACATGCTCGGCAGCGATCGGGGCGCTGGCAGCGCCAGCAGGGTTGGCCGCAGCCGGCTGTTGCGCAGCGGCGCGCTGGTTGGCAGGTTGCAGGATGCGCACATGGCTGCCGCCACTGTGGATTTCCACTTCGGCCACACGGCTGTGGCCCACCAGGCGGATCAGTTGTTGCAGTTTGGCAAATTCCATTGCTTGTCTCCGGCGACTGCCGGCGTGAGGCCGGCGGTCAGTGCTCAATGGGTCGTCCCCGCGCTGACGCGAAGGTCAGTTTCTGTCCGGCTGGCGGTGAGGATGGCCAGTTTGAGGCCGGCCATCACCTGCTCCAGCGCAAGGCTTGGCGTGCCAGCAGGGTGGCGGGCGGCCTGGGCGGGCAGAAAGGGGATATGCACAAAGCCGGCCTGGCGGATATCGCCGCGGCGGGCGGCCTCGTGCATGAGACCGAAGAATACATGATTGCACACATAGGTGCCGGCTGTGTGTGACAGTGCGGCGGGCAGGCCGGCCTCGCGCAGCGCGGCAATGATGGCTTTCACCGGCAGGCTGGTGAAATAGGCGGCCGGCGCGCCGGCAATCACCGGCACGTCCACCGGTTGCTGGCCGGCATTATCGGGGATGCGCGCATCATCGATATTGATCGCCACGCGCTCGAAGCTCAACTCGCTGCGACCACCGGCCTGGCCGACACACAACACCATGGCTGGCTGGTGTTGCGCGATCGCCGCATTCAGCGCGGCCAGGGCCGCGCCGAACACGCAGGGCAGTTGTGCGGCGACGATTTGCAGCTCTGCGGCCAGGCTTTCGCCATCCAGCTGGCGCACCGCCTCCCAGGACGGGTTAAGGCTTTCGCCACCAAATGGCTCGAAGCCGGTCAGCAACACGGTTTTCATGGCATCTCCTTAACGGAACATCAGGAAGTACAACAGGCCGATATTGACCAGCAACAGCGGCAGCGCGGTCTGCCACTGTGCCTTGATCACGGCGTTCTTGTCCGGCAACTCCAGCAGGGCGGCCGGCACGATATTGAAGTTGGCCGCCATCGGCGTCATCAGCGTGCCGCAGTAGCCGCAGAACATGCCGATCGCCGCCATCACCGCCGCATCGCCATGATGCTGGCCCAGCAGAATCGGCAGGCCGATGCCGGCGGTAATCACCGGGAAGGCGGCAAAGGCATTACCCATGATCATGGTGAACAGTGCCATGCCGAGGGCGTAGGCGGCTACCGCGATAAAGCGGTTGTCGACGGCCAGATATTCGGAGGTCAGCGCGGCAATCGCCTTGCCGACGCCGGCCTCGGTAAACACCAGACCCAGCGTCGCCAGCATCTGCGGCAGCAATACCGCCCAGCCCATCGCCTCCAGCAGACGGCGCGACTCGCGCAGGCCCTGCACCGGCGTGTCACCGGTCAGGCGCAGGCCTAGCGGGAAGGCAAACAGGCAGGCAAGGCCGAGGCTCAGCAGGGTGACGTTTTTCGGGTCGAACAAGGGCGTGCCGCCGAACTGGACATCTTTCAGCGTCAGCGCAAACAGCACGGTCAGCAGCGGAATCGCTAGTGCCGGCAGAAACAGCTTGTTCCCCAGCAGTCGCGCCTTTTGCTGGCGCACCTCTTCGGCCAGGGCCTGATAGCGGCCCGACAGCACGCCGCCGAAACCGGCCAGCACTGCCATCAGGATCACCAGCACGCCGACCAGCGCCGGCGGCAGCAGGTGGCCGATCAGGAAGATCGCGCCGTAAGTACCCCAGAACAGCGCGCTGGCAAAACGGCGCGGGTTGCTGCGGTCGCTGCCGGTCATCAGGGCCACGATCAGCAGGATCAGGCCGGCAATCAGATACAGATAATCAGGCTTGAGAATCATGGACGTGCCTCCTGCAGACGGGTTTCAGGGTTGGCCGCAGCGGCCTGGCCCAGCTCTTTGTCCAGCCAGCGATCCAGCCGGTACAGGCGGGTGGCGTGGATCAGGAAGGCGAACAGCGCGGTCGGGATGCCCCACAGCGCAATATGCAGCGGCTCGACTTCGACCCCGTTTTCGCGCAGGAAGGTGTGCATCAGGATGATGGCGCCAAAGGCGACAAAGATGTCTTCGCCAAAGAACAGGCCGACGTTGTCGGTGGCGGCCGACATCGCGCGCAGCTTGTGGCGCACGCGATCAGGCAGGCTGCCGTAGCGGTTTTGTGCTGCACCTTCGGCCATCGGCGCCAGCAGCGGTCGTACCATCTGCGGGTGGCCGCCAAGACTGGTCAGCCCCAGGGCGGCGGTGCTTTCGCGCACGAACAGATAGGTAATCAGCAGACGGCCACTGGTGGCGGACTTGATGCGGGCGATCCAGTTTTGCGCATGTTCTTTCAGGCCGTGGCGTTCCAGCAGGCCGATGATGGGCAGCGGCAGGATCAGGATCAGCGGCAGATTGCGACTCTTCAGAAAGCCGTTGCCGATCGAGGCCAGCAGGGCTTCCAGATTCATCTGGGCGGCCAGGCCGGTGACGATGCCGGCAATGGTGACGACAAGCAGGGCGTTGAAGCGCAGGGCAAAGCCGGCGACCACGACACCGACCCCGAGCAGGGGCCAATAGCTGACAGCTTCCAATTTCCTCTCCTTGATCTGGACAGCAGGCGGCCAACCCTGCGATCACAGGGCAGTCAGCTGTCCGTTAATGGCCGTGGGCGCGGCCTTGTGTGTTGTGTGCCCGGTAAAACGCGGTAGCGCCGCCGGCAGCGCCGGCAGGCGGATGAGTCAGCCGTCAGGCCGGGTTTTTGTTATGAGCCGACGGCAAGATGGGGTGGCTGCTCAGGCGGCCGGACGGATGGCGATGCCTTGTTGTTCGAGTTGCTGGCGCAGCAGCCGCGCAAAATCCAGCGCGTGCTTGCCGTCGCCATGCAGGCAGACGCTGTCGGCCCTGAGGGTGACGAGGCTGCCATCGACGGCGCTGACGCACTGCTGGCTGATCATCTGCAGCGTTTGTGCCAGTGCCTGGCCGGCGTCTTCGATCACCGCGCCAGGGCTGCCACGCGGCGCGAGGCTGCCGTCGGCCAGATAGGCGCGGTCGGCAAACACTTCTTCGATGACGGCCAGCCCCAGTGCACGGGCGCTGTGGCATAGCTGGCTGCCGAACAGGCCCATCAGCCGCAAGCCGGGGTCGAAGTCGTACACCGCACGCGCAATCGCGTCGGCGAGTTGTGCGTCGCGCGCCGCCTGGTTGTACAGCGCGCCGTGCGGTTTGACGTGGCGCAGCCGGCCGCCTTCGGCCTTGACGATGGCCGCCAGCGCGCCGAGCTGGTACAGCATGTCGCCGTAGACATCCTCGGGATGACGCTGCATCGCCGTGCGGCCGAAATTGGCGCGGTCGGGAAAGCTCGGATGCGCGCCGATGGCGACGCCGCGCGCGATGGCGGCGCGTACCGCCGTGAGCATCATCTGCGCATCGCCGGCATGCCAGCCACAGGCAATATTGGCCGAGCTCACACAGTCCAGAATCGCGGCATCGTCGCCGCAGCCTTCGCCGAGGTCGGCATTCAGATCAATCATCATGGGCGAGGGTCCATTGCAGTTGTTGCAGTTCGCGCGTCTGCTGTTGCAGGGCAAGGCGGGCGCTGGCGTGGTCACATTCGACAAAGCTCAGCTGGCTGCCGGGGCGGGCCTGTGCCAACCGCCACAGGTCGGCGGCAATCACGCTTGCGATGCGCGGATAGCCGCCGGTGGTCTGCGCGTCGGCCAGCAGCACGATGGGTTGGCCGCCGGGCGGTACCTGCACGATGCCGGGCTGTACCGCGTGCGACAGCAAATCGCTGCCGTGCTCGCGCAGCAGGGGCTGGCCTTGCAGGCGGTAGCCGATGCGGTTGCTCTGGCTGCTCACCGTCCATGGCGTCTGCCAGAAGGCGGCGCGGGCTTCGGCCGAAAATTCGCTGTACTCCGGCCCCGGCAAGGCGCGGATGACGCCATGCCAGTCCGGCTGGCTGACGCCGAGCTTGCGGCCAACCTTGAGCGCCTCGCCTTGCGGCAGGCTGTCGCCGGCCTGCAGTGCGCGACCCTGATGGCCGCCAAAGCCGGCTTTCAGATCGGTGGCGCGCGCGCCAAGTACCGCCTCTACCGCGATGCCGCCATCGACGGCCAGATAGGCGCGCATGCCGTGACGGGCGCCAGTCAGGCGCAAACGTTGGCCGCGACGACAGGGATAACGCCAGCCGCTCCACAGCGGCTCGCCATCCAGCGTGGCAGAGAAGTCGGCACCGCTCAGCGCCAGATGGCCATCGCGACCAAAGCGGATCTCGACCGGGCCGGCGACGATTTCGATCACCGCCGCGTCAAGTTCATTGCCCAGCAGCAGATTGGCACGCTGCATGGCCGGCAGGTCGAGCGCGCCGCTCTGGGCGATGCCCAGATGACGCAAACCGTGGCGGCCGCCGTCCTGCACCGTGCTTTGCACGCCGGCCTTGATGATTTCAAGCATGGCTGCCCTCCGCGACGCAAAAACGCACGCTGTCGCCGGGCAACAGCAACGATGGCTGCTCGCGTTTGGCGTCGAACAGCGTCAGGCTGGTGTGGCCGATCAGCTGCCAGCCGCCGGGGCTGACGGCCGGATAGATGCCGGTCTGGCTGCCGCCGATGCCGACGCTGCCGGCCGGCACCGCCAACCGCGGTTCGGCACGGCGTGGCGTAGCGAGTGACGCTGGCAGACCGCCCATATAGGCAAAGCCGGGCTGGAAGCCGAGAAAAAACACCACATAGTTGGCCGCGGTGTGTTGCGCGATCACGTCCTGTTCGCCGAGCCGGCAGTGGCGGGCGACTTCGGCCAGATCCGGCCCGTGTTCACCGCCGTAATGCACGGGAATCTCGACCAGTCGCGGCGTGAGCTCGGCGCTGCCGGCGGCTTGCCAGCCATCATGCAGGCGCGCAAGCACGGCCTCGCCATCTTGCGTCAGCGGGTCGAAATACACGGTGAGATTGTTCATGCCGGGCACGATGTCGCGCCAGAGGCCTTGCTCGCGCAGGCTGGCGGCCAGCCACCAGATACGGCGCTGGGTGGCCAGCTCGGCCGGAGGCGGGGCGTGCAGTACGGCAGCATTCTCGCCGCAGAGATAACAGCGAACCGGGACAGCGGACAAGGCGGGCTCCATCGTGGCAAATAATCGGGCTAGTCTGCGAGCTAGACTAAAAATGACGACGATGTTACGTCAACAAAATATCGACAATTTGTATTTATATTGTGATTGTTGCGGCGAAGCATTTTTGCTGTGTGTCTGGCGAGCAGGCGGCCAGGTGTCTGTTCTGACAGTGTTTTTTGTGGCGGGATGTGTGGCGCAGGCTTGTGGTATTTATGCTGCTATACTGGCTGGCCATTCGATAGCGACGGTTTTAGCGGGCATGAACAACAAGTTGAATATCGTTTCGTCTTCCCATCTGGTTTCCGAGCACAGCGCCGAGTTGTCCGAGTTCGAATTCGGCCTGATGGTGGCCAATCACGCTTTCAATCGCTGGATGATGCGCTGCATGGCGGCGGCCGGCGAAAAAGGCCTGACGGCGATGGAGGTGTCGCTGGTACACCATGTCAATCATCGCGGCCGCGAGAAAAAGCTCGCCGATATCTGCTTCGTGCTGAATATCGAAGACACCCATGTGGTGTCGTATGCGCTGAAAAAGCTGGTGCGCCTGGGCTATGTGCAGAGCCGCAAAGAGGGCAAGGAAGTGCTGTTCGGCACCACGGCCGAAGGCGAGGCACTGTGCGAGCGCTATCGCGAAGTGCGCGAGCAGTGCCTGATCAGCATGCTGCAGGAGAGTGGCATCAGTAATGAGGAAATCGGCCACACCGCCAAGCTGATGCGCATGCTGGCCGGCATGTACGACCAGGCCTCGCGTTCGGGCGCTTCTCTCTGAGTGATCTGGCCGCCTGCGCCGGCGGCCGGGGCTTACCAGCGCGAATAGTGATCTTCGGTCACACCGGCCAGTGCGGTGACTTCATGGCGGATACGGCTGCGCGGGTCGATGATGAAGCCGTCAAACACGCCGACCGGCTGCTGGTAGCGGCTGGCGGCCAACCATAAATCCTTGTCGTCGCGGCGGATGCCTTCGGGGTGGAATTGCAGTTCGACGAGGCCATCGATGGTGCTGATCTGCCACGGTGCCATCGGCTTGGTCGCATCAAAGCTGATGTTGGCCGCACCCACGCGCAAGGGCTCGCCGGCAATCCAGATCGCGTTTTCCGCATCCCCCATATAGCCCTGCTGCAGATTGAAGCCGATCTGCGGACTGTGGGCGCTCGCCCAGCGCCAGCTGGTTTCCCGCGCCAGCAGGCCATTCGAGGCATCAAGGCTGGCGTGCGCGCCATCCAGCGACACGCGTTCATCACCGGCATCGGCATAACCGCTGACGCGCAAGGCGCTGCTTTTGTGGGTGCTGTGTGCCAGCCAGTTGGCCGGCGCAATCGCGCACAGCACGCTGTCTTCGGCCGGCAGGGACAGATGGCAGGCGAGGCTCAGCTGTGGCGTGTTGACGGTGAGTTCCAGCCGGTTTTCGGCGCGGCGAAAGGCGATGCAGTCGCCCGCGCTGCGAAAGGTGGCATCACCGAAGCAGCGGTCGGCGATACGGGTAGACAGGCAGGGCAGGCCGATCTTGCTGAATGCCGCAGTTTCGGTGCCCAGGCGGCGGTCAAAAAAGTAGGCAAAAGCACTGCCGCACCAGCCGGTATCGATAATTGCCACACCGATGAAAAAATGCTCGCCAGCTATGCCGGCATACTGCCAACGCTTGTGATGGAACTGTTTTGCACATTGCTGGACAAAAGGTGCTTTGACCCTGCGCCAATCAAGGTCTCTAAGTTGGCCGCGATAGGTGCCAAAAGCTGGCTGCCCCCGGGCATTCAGTACTTGGGCGGGGGCAGAAGGTAGCGAGGGTGACTTCATCTTCAGGCTTTTTGTCTGCAGTTGTCTTCACGATCAATGCAGCTTACAGCAGGTTAAGCGGAATCTTCAAATAGGCGGTGCCATTGTTTTCCGCTTCGGGAAACTGGCCGGCACGAATGTTCAGCTGAATCGACGGCAGGATCAGTACCGGCATCGCCAGCGTGGCATCACGTGCCTCGCGCAGGGCGACAAAGTCCTGTTCGCTGATGCCGTCGTGGATGTGGATATTGTGCTGGCGCTGCTCGGCCACACTGCTCTGCCACGCTGGTTCGCGGCCGGCTGGCGGGTAGTCGTGACACATGAACAGACGGGTATCGTCCGGCAGGCTTAGCAGTTTGCGTACCGAGCGATACAGGGTGGCGGCATCGCCACCGGGGAAGTCGCAACGGGCCGTGCCGACATCGGGCATGAACAGGGTGTCGCCGACGAAAACGGCGTCGCCGATGTGATAGGCCATGTCGGCCGGGGTGTGGCCGGGAACGTCGATGGCGGTCGCGGTCAGCTCGCCGATACGGAAGCTTTCCTGGTCGTCAAACAGGTAGTCGAACTGGCGACCATCGGTGGCAAACGTTTGTTCCAGGTTGAAGATGCCTTTAAAAACTTGCTGAACTTTATTGATCTTGCGACCGATGGCAACTTTTCCGCCGATTTGTTGCCTTAAAAAAGCTGCTGCAGAGATATGGTCAGCATGCGCGTGCGTTTCTATAATCCACGCCACTGTCAATTTCTGCTCCTGTACGAAACGGATCAGCTTGTCGGCTGAAATGGTGCTGGTGCGCCCCGACTTCGGGTCGTAATCCAGTACCGGATCGATGATGGCAGCCGTACCGCCGGGCCGGTCATAAACAATATAAGAGACCGTCCAGGTAGCAGGATCGAAAGAAGCATGAATAAAGGGGATCATCATTGAATCCTCATAACAAAGCACTATAGTGCAGTTAATCTATTGCCTTACATTATATTAGTTAATATAATATGGCAAGACTGCATGATAAGAAAGTCATACTGGAGGAATTAACATGGATTTGACCGTCTTACATAACAATGCAGCCAAAGCATCCAGCCTGCTGAAGAGCCTGGCTAATGAAGACCGTCTGTTGTTGCTGTGCCAGATGGTAGATGGCGAAAAAGCCGTCTCCGAACTGGAACGCCTGACCGGCATTCGTCAGCCTACCTTGTCCCAGCAGCTGGGGGTTTTGCGTAATGAAGAACTGGTGCAAACCCGCCGTGAAGGCAAGTGGATCTATTACAGCGTAGCCAGTCAGGAAGCCTTGGCCATCCTGGCGACCCTGCACAGCCTGTATTGTCCCGAGCACAAGGCGCGGGCACTGGAAGAGGAACTGGCAGATAGCGCCGCAGCCTGAGGGTTGCCGGCCATAAGGAATATGCATGACGATAATCTGGGAGCCGCAGGCATTACTGGCTGCACTGGCCGGCGGGGTACTGATAGGGTTGGCCGCAGCCTGGATGGTGCTGGGACTGGGACGTATTGCCGGCATTAGCGGCATCATCGGCGGTCTGCTCGATGGTGCCGCCGACAAGGGGATACGTTTGGGCTTTATCGCTGGCCTGCTGCTGGCACCGCTGGCGTGGTGGCTGCTCAAGGGCAGTCTGCCGGCGATGGTGTTTCAGGCCTCGGGGCCGCTCTTGATCGTGGCGGGTCTGCTGGTCGGCATCGGCACCCGCTTTGCCTCCGGCTGTACCAGCGGGCACGGTGTCTGTGGCTTGTCGCGGCTGTCGCCGCGCTCGCTGGCAGCAACCTTGTCCTTCATGGCTGCCGGTTTTGTCACCGTGTATGCCTTGCGCCACTTGCTGGCCTGAACAGGGAGAAAATCATGAACGCCATTCCTGCCCCTGTTCAGGCCTTTCTGATCGGCCTGCTGTTCGGTGTCGGCCTGTTGCTGTCCGGTATGGGTAACCCGCAGAAAGTGCTGGGTTTCCTTGATCTGGCCGGTAACTGGGATCCGGCGCTGGCGCTGGTGATGGCCGGTGCCATCGGCGTCGGCCTGCCGGTGTTCCGGCTGGCCGAAAAGCGCAGCGCCGCCCATGTCCACTCGTGGTCCGGTGCGCCCATCCACCTGCCGGGCAAGACGGCGCTGACGCCGCGGCTGATCATCGGCAGCGTGCTGTTCGGCGCGGGCTGGGGCCTGGCCGGCATTTGCCCGGGCCCGGCGCTGGTCTTGCTGGGTGCCTTGCAGATTGATGCGGTGATCTTTGTGGCGGCGATGCTGGCCGGCATGATCATCTATCGCCCACTCGACAAGCTCGTTTCATGATCAGGCTGCTGCCGGCCTGGTTGCAGACGTATCGCCGCGACTATCTGGCCGGGGATCTCTCGGCCGGGGTGGTGGTGACACTGCTGCTGGTACCGCAAGGGCTGGCGTATGCGCTGGTTGCCGGCTTGCCGCCGGAAGCCGGCTTGTACGCCAGCCTTTTTCCTTTGCTGCTGTACGCCATGGTCGGGCGCAGCCATGCGCAGTCGGTCGGGCCGATGGCGGTGACTTCGCTGCTGGTGGCGGCGACGCTGGGCAAGCTGGCGGCTAGCGGCAGCCCCGATTACCTGTTGGCCGCCATCTGGCTGGCCTTGCTGTCTGGCGGCATGTTGCTGCTGTTCGGTCTGCTGAGACTGGGCTTTCTGGCGGACGCGCTGTCGCAGCCGGTGCTGGCCGGTTTTACCGCGGCCTCGGCCTTGCTGATCGTGGTGTCGCAGCTGGCACCACTGGCGGGTTTTCGCGCCGGCGGTGCCAGCCTGCCCGATATCCTGCACGGCATGTGGTCACATCTGGCTGCGGCCAACCTTTTTGCCCTGCAGCTGGGTGTGACGGCCTTGCTGTTGCTGTTGCTGGCGCGCCGTTATCTGGCGCGTGCCTTGCAGGCGCTGGGGCTGGGCGAGGCGCTGGTGCGTACCGTGGCGCGCACCGCACCTATGCTGGTGGTCATCGGCTCGCTGTTGCTGGTGAGTCTGGCCGGCTGGCAACAGGCGCTGCCGGTGGTCGGCCGGATTCCGGGCGGCTTGCCGGCGCTGGCAATCTGGCCCCTGCCGTCCAGCGGGCTGGCCCCGCTGGTGATGCCTGCCTTCTTCATCGCGCTGATCAACTATGTACAGAGCCTGTCGGTGGCGCAGATGTTGGCCGCACCGCGGCGCGAGCAGGTAGACCCTGACCGCGAGCTGGTGGCGCTGGGCCTGTGCAATATCGGTGCCGGCGTGGCCGGCGGCTTTCCGGTTACCGGCGGGCTGACGCGTTCTATCGTCAATGCCGATGCCGGCGCTCACACTCAGCTCGCCTCGCTGATTACCGCCGCGCTGATGACACTGCTGCTGTGGCAGGCGGCCGGTGTGCTGGCGGCGCTGCCGCTGACCGTGCTGGCGGCCACCATCATCGCCTCGGTCGGGCCAATGGTGAACTTTGCCGCCTTGCGCGCGGCGTGGCAGACCGAACGCGCCGATGCCGCAGCCTTTGCCGTTACCTTTGTGGTGGTGCTGGCGCTGGGCGTGGACTCGGGTATTGTCGCCGGCGTGGTGATTTCGCTGTCGGTGTGGCTGATGAAGAGCAGCCGGCCGCATATCGCCGTGCTCGGGCGCGTGCCGGGCACCGAGCACTACCGCAATGTCACCCGTTATCACACCGAACCGCTGCCCGGCGTGCTGTTGCTGCGTGTCGATGAAAGCCTGTTTTTCGGCAACGCCCGTCATGTGCACGACTCGGTGCTGGCGCTGGCCGCAGCCGCCCAAGGCAGGGCGCATTTGCTGCTGGTGATGAGTGCGGTCAACCGCCTCGACATGACGGCGCTCGACATGCTGGGGCGGCTGGACGACACCCTGCGCGAGCGCGGCCTGACACTGCATCTGGCCGAAGTCAAAGGCCCGGTGCTGGATGTCTGCAAACGCGCCGGCCTTGCCCGCCGCTTTGACGGGCGGCTATATCTGTCTACCCATCTGGCCATCAGCCAGCTGTGCGATGTGCATGATTTCCAGATCTGAGGCCGCTTGCGGCCAACCTTGGGGGCGGCCGGCTTTTGTTAGCAACTCTTAAGCCTTGGCCGGCCGGCAACTAAAGGCATTATTATCAGGGCATGAAACTGCACGCCTCCCGTACCGTGATCTCGCTCTGCCTCGGCCTCGCTTGCGCCATGCCGTTGCAGGCCCATGTCAATCTGCCCAGCCTCGGCACCGTGGCCGAATCGGCCTTGCCGCAGGCTGAAGAAAAACGCATCGGCCGCGACATCCTGCGCTCGCTGCGTGACGAAGGCAGCGTGATTGATGATGCCGAGGTGAATGCCTACCTCGCCAGCATTGGTGCGCGGCTGGTCAGCGCCGCCCAGGTACGCGATCTTGATTTCTACTTCTTTGCCGTGCGCGACAAATCGGTGAATGCCTTTGCCTTGCCCGGCGGCGTGATCGGCGTGCACAGCGGCCTGTTGCTGACGGCCCAGAGCGAGAGCGAGTTGGCCGCCGTGCTTGGCCACGAGATTGCCCACGTTACCCAGCGCCACCTTGCCCGTATGCAGGAAGGGCAGGGCAATCGCCAGCTGCTGGTGTTGGCCGCGGTGCTGGCCGGCATTCTCGCTTCGCGCAGCGACAATGGCGACCTGACCGCCGGCGTGGTGAATGCCGGGGTTGGCCTCGCCGCCAGCCAGCAGCTGTCGTATTCGCGGGATTTTGAACGCGAGGCAGACCGTCTGGGCATGCAGTATCTGGCCGCTGCCGGTTTTGATCCGCGTGCCTCGGCGCAGTTTTTCCAGCGCCTGCAAGGTGTGAACCGCTTCAATGACAACAATGCCTGGGGCTTTCTGCGCACCCACCCGCTGAATACCGAACGTATCGCCGAGGCGCAGCAGCTGGCGCAAAGCTATCCGCTGCGCATGGTGGCTGACAGCCGCGACTTCCTTTATATGCGTGAAAAGCTGCGGCTGGAGACGCTGGGTGCGCCGGCGGCCGAGCAGTTCTATCGTGCGGCGCTGTCCAGTGGCCGTTATCTTGATGTGGCGGCCAGCCAGTATGGCCTCGCCCGCAGCCTGCTGGCGCTGAACCAGCCGGCCGAGGCACGCAAGGCTTTGCAGGAAGCGCAGAAGGCTGGTACTCATCCGGCGCTTTATCAGCTGTCGGGTGATATCTATCGCGCCGAGAGTCGTCTCAACGAGGCTTTGCGTGAATACCGGCTAGGCCTGCAGCAATACCCGTCCAGCCGCTCCCTGTGGCTGTCGCAGGTCGATGCCTTATTGCAGGGCGGGCAGTCGGCAGAGGCGGCCGGGCTGATCGAACAGGCCCTGCGCCGCAACAAGGAAGATCCGCAGCTTTGGCGTCTGGCCGCACGCAGCTATGGTGATAAGGATGGTCTGCGCTATCACGCGGCGCTGGGACATGCCTTTTATTTCGAGCAGCAATACGAGGCGGCTCGCCTGCAATACCAGCTCGCCAGTCGTGCGCGTGGTGACGATTTCTATACACGTTCGAGTATCGAAGCTCGCTTGCGCGAAATCGATACTGTGCTCAAACAGGCCAAACGCTAGGCCGGCGGGCACTTTCCTGCTGCCGGCTTGTCAGCCTGATGTCGGCTAAATCGCAAAAAAACAACATGTTGCGGCGCAATATGTCGGCCTGAACGGCCATTTTGAGTGATAACCCTAATTGCCGGTTACTACCTGAAAAGATCACGCTTTACACTCTGTGCCGTGTAAGAAACTTTTCACTTTCGCAAATTTTATTTGCGGAAATGTTCGCTTATAATCGTCGCAGTTCATAACCGCCGCTAGCCGGCGGCTTTGTCATGTAAGCAGTCGTCACCCGTGGGGTGACAGAACCATAAATAGTGAGGATGTGAGATGGCAGCAATCTACCCTGACGATATCGATCCGATTGAGACACAGGAATGGACCGAGGCGCTGGAGTCGGTACTGGACTCTGATGGTGCCGAGCGTGCCCATTACCTGCTGGAGAAAATGGTAGAGCGCACCCGCCGTCGCGGTGCCCACCTGCCGTTCGAAGCGACTACCGCTTATCAGAACACCATCCCGGTTGGCAAAGAAGCCAAGTCGCCCGGCAATCACGAGCTGGAGCACCGCATCCGCTCGATCACCCGCTGGAACGCGATGGCCATGGTGCTGCGCGCCGGCAAGAAAGATCTCGAACTGGGCGGTCACATCGCATCGTTCCAGTCTTCCGCTACCCTGTACGACGTGGGCTTCAACCATTTCTGGCGCGCTCATAACGACGATCAAGAAGGCGATCTGGTTTACTTCCAGGGCCACATTGCCCCGGGCGTGTACTCGCGTGCCTTCCTCGAAGGCCGTATCTCCGAAGCCCAGATGGACAGCTTCCGTCAGGAAGTTGACGGCAATGGCCTGTCTTCCTACCCGCACCCGTGGCTGATGGAAGACTTCTGGCAGTTCCCGACCGTATCGATGGGCCTGGGCCCGTTGATGGCGATCTATCAGGCTCGTTTCCTCAAGTACCTGGAAAGCCGTGGCCTGGCCAAGACGCCGGGTCGCAAGGTGTGGTGCTTCTGCGGCGACGGCGAGATGGACGAGCCGGAATCCCTGGGCGCGATCGCCCTGGCCGCGCGCGAAGGCCTCGATAACCTGGTGTTCGTGATCAACTGCAACCTGCAGCGTCTGGACGGCCCGGTACGTGGTAACGGCAAGATCATCCAGGAACTGGAAGGCGACTTCCGCGGTTCCGGCTGGAACGTACTGAAAGTGATCTGGGGTTCCCGTTGGGACCCGCTCTTGGCAATGGACACCAAGGGCCTGCTGAAAAAGCGCATGGACGAGTGTGTTGACGGCGACTACCAGACCTTCAAGTCCAAGGACGGCGCTTACGTTCGCGAACACTTCTTCGGCAAGTATCCGGAGCTGCGCGAGATGGTTGCCAATATGTCCGACGACGAAATCTGGAACCTGAACCGTGGCGGCCACGACCCGCACAAGGTGTACGCGGCTTACCACGAGGCAACTCACAACGCCAACGGCCGTCCGACCGTGATCCTGGCCAAGACCATCAAGGGTTACGGCATGGGCTCCAGTGGCGAAGCGCAGAACGTTGCCCACCAGGCCAAGAAAATGGCGCTGGAAAACCTGAAGAAATTCCGTGACCGCTTCGGCATCCCTATCTCCGATGCCGATCTGGAAAGCGTGCCGTACTACAAGCCGGCTGAAGACAGCCCGGAAATGCAGTATATGCGCGAGCGTCGCGGCCAACTGGGCGGCTACCTGCCAGCCCGCAAGCCGGTGAAAACTCCGCTGGCCGTACCTGGCCTGCACGTGTTCGACAGCCAGTTTGCCGATTCCGGCGAGCGCGAGTTCTCGACCACCATGGCCTTCGTGCGTCAGCTGGGCATCCTGCTGAAAGACAAGAACATCGGCAAGCAGATCGTACCTATCGTGCCGGACGAGTCCCGTACCTTCGGTATGGAAGGCATGTTCCGCCAGTACGGTATCTGGTCCAGCCAGGGTCAGAACTACGTACCGCAGGATCACGACCAGCTGATGTTCTACAAGGAATCCCGTGATGGCCAGATGCTGCAGGAAGGCATCAACGAGCCGGGCGCGATGTCTTCGTGGATTGCGGCAGCGACCAGCTACGCCAACCACGGCATCCCGATGATTCCGTTCTACATCTACTACTCGATGTTCGGTTTCCAGCGTATCGGCGACCTCGCGTGGGCAGCTGGCGACATGCGCGCCCGCGGCTTCATGCTGGGCGGCACTGCCGGCCGTACCACCCTGAACGGTGAAGGCCTGCAGCACGAAGACGGCCACAGCCACATCCAGGCCGGCCTGATTCCGAACTGCATCAGCTACGACCCGACCTTCGCCTACGAGCTGGCGGTGATCATGCAGGACGGTCTGCGCCGCATGTATGCCGAGCAGGAAGACGTGTTCTACTACATCACCCTGATGAACGAGAACTACAACCACCCGGCCATGCCGCAAGGTGCCGAAGACGGCATCCTGAAGGGTATGTACCTGCTGAAAGACGGCGGCGACGCGGCGGTGAAGGTACAGCTGATGGGCTCCGGCACCATCCTGCGCGAAGTGATTGCTGCTGCTGACCTGCTGCGCAACGACTTCGGCATCGCCTCCGACGTCTGGAGCGTGACCTCGTTCAACCAGCTGCGCCGCGACGGTATGGAAGCCGAGCGTCACAACCTGCTGAACCCGGTTGGCGAACAGCGCCAGAGCTATGTCGAGCAGCAACTGTCCGGCCGCACCGGTCCGGTGATTGCCGCCACCGACTACATCCGCAACTACGCCGACCAGATCCGTGAATACGTGCCTGGCCGCTATGTAGTGCTGGGTACCGACGGTTTCGGCCGTTCCGACAGCCGCGCCAAGCTGCGCGAGTTCTTCGAAGTGAACCGTCACTACGTTGCGGTTGCCGCGCTGTCCGCGCTGGCCCGTGAAGGCAAGATCGATGCGGCCAAGGTTGCCGAGGCGATCGCCAAGTACGGCATCAACGTGAACAAGCTGCCAAGCTGGAAGGTATAAGCCGACTGCGGCCAACGTTGTCCGACGTTGGCCGCAGCCTTGCTGACGAACTGTTGCGTGCGGGGCCTGCGGGCACCCGCCGGGGATAGCGAGACATGAGCAATCTGATCGAACTGAAAGTGCCCGATATCGGTGGGCACAACAATGTAGACATCATCGAAGTATTCATCCAGCCGGGTCAGACCGTCGCCGTTGACGACAGCCTGATCACCCTGGAAACCGACAAGGCCACCATGGAAGTACCGGCCGAAGTGGCCGGTGTGGTGAAAGAAGTCCGCGCGGTACTGGGCGGCAAGATTTCCGAAGGCGACGTGATCGCCATCATCGAAGTCGGTGCAACTGCCGCTGCGCCGGCACCGGCTGCAGCCGTGGCTGCTCCGGTAGCTGCCGCGCCTGTGGCTGCTGCTCCTGTTGCCGCGCCGGCTGCTGTGGCCAGCGTTGGCCGCAGCGAAATCCGTATTCCGGACATCGGCGGCCACAAGGGCGCTGACGTGATCGAGGTGTCGGTCAAGGTCGGTGACGTGATCGCCATTGACGACAGCCTGGTGACGCTGGAAACCGACAAGGCGACCATGGAAGTGCCGGCGACTGCTGCCGGTCGCGTGGTTGAAGTCAGCATGAAAGTTGGCGACAAGGCTAGCGAAGGCGACTTGATCGTTATCGTGGAAGGTGCTGCGGCCAACGTGGCTGCCGCGCCAGCGCCTGCTGCCGCACCGGCTCCGGTCGCTGCTGCACCAGCTGCTGCTCCTGCACCGGTTGCCGCGCCGGCACCAACTCCGGTCGCCGCTGCCGTGGCTGCCGCCATCGACGAAATCTCCTTCTCCAAAGCCCACGCCGGCCCGTCGGTACGCCGTCTGGCGCGCGAACTGGGTGTGGATCTGGGCAAGGTCAAGGGTTCCGGCCGCAAAGGCCGTATCGTCGAAGACGACGTGAAGGGCTTCGTGAAGGCCATCATGCAGAATCCGGCGGCACTGGCCCCGGCTGCTGCACCGGCCGGCAACGGTGGCGGTCTGGATCTCTTGCCATGGCCGAAAGTCGATTTCGCCAAGTTCGGCCCGATCGAGACCAAGCCGCTGACCCGCATCCAGAAGCTGTCCGGCGCGAACCTGTCGCGCAACTGGGTGATGATCCCGCACGTGACGTTCAACGACGAGTGCGACATCACCGAGCTGGAAGACTTCCGCAAGACCATCGGCAAAGAGTGGGAAAAGTCCGGCCTGAAGATCAGCCCGCTGGCCTTCATCATCAAGGCCGCCGCCGAAGCGCTGAAAGCCTTCCCGACTTTCAACAGCTCGCTCGATGGCGACAATCTGGTGCTCAAGCAGTACTACCACATCGGCTTTGCTGCCGACACGCCGAACGGCCTGGTGGTACCGGTGATCAAGAACGTCGACCAGAAAGGCATCAAGCAGATCGCCAAGGAACTGACCGAACTGTCCGCCTTGGCGCGTGACGGCAAGCTCAAGCCTACCGATATGCAGGGCGCGACTTTCACCATTTCGTCTCTGGGCGGCATTGGCGGCACCAGCTTCACGCCTATCGTGAATGCGCCGGAAGTGGCCATCCTCGGCGTGTGCAAGTCGCAGATCAAGCCGGTATGGAACGGCAAAGAGTTCGCGCCGCGCCTGATGTGCCCGCTGTCGCTGTCCTTCGATCACCGCGTGATCGACGGCGCGGCCGCTGCGCGCTTCACCGTATATCTGGGCAAGCTGTTGTCCGATGTACGTCGCCTGATCCTGTAATCGCATGACGTTCCAGCTGCTGCCTGCCACGCTGGCGGACGCCCCCCTGCTGACGGCCATCTGTCTGGTGGCCAAGCAGGGCGTGGGTTACCGCGATGATTGGATGGCACTCTGGAGCGAAGAACTGACGGTGTCGGCGGACTATGTCCGCCAGCACTGGGTGCGAAAAGCAGTGGATGCAGCAGGTCGCAGTCACGGCTTTGCCGGCATGAGTCTGGCAGATGATGGGGTGGCAGAACTGGACTACCTGTTCATTCTGCCCGGCAGCCAGCGTCTGGGGCTGGGGCAGCAATTGCTGGAAGCGGCACTGGCTGCCGCCCGTGACAGCGATTGCCGCCTGTTGAGCCTGTATGCCGAGCCGGCAGCGGAAGCCTTTTACCGGCGTCTGGGTGCCAGTGTGCTGGAGATCGTGCCGGTGCCGATGCCTGACGCTCCCGAACGAGTTTTGCCTCGCATGGCGTGGCAGTTGCAGAATTCAGCTCAAGGAAACCTGAAATGAGCAATCTGATTGAACTGAAAGTCCCGGACATCGGTGGCCACAACAATGTGGACGTGATCGAGGTGTTCGTGAAAGTGGGCGACACCGTTGCCAAAGACGACAGCCTGATTACGCTGGAAACCGACAAGGCCACCATGGAAGTACCGGCTGAACACGCCGGTGTGGTGAAAGAATTGCGTACCGCCGTTGGCGGCAAGATCTCCGAAGGCGACGTGATCGTGGTGATCGAGGCCGCCGGCGCAGCCGCTGCGGCCAACCCTGCTCCGGCAGCGGCAGCCGCGCCTGTTGCAGCAGCAGCCGCACCGGTTGCCGCGCCACAGGCCGCGACTCACGCGGGTGGTGCCGACATCGAATGCGATGTGATGGTACTGGGCGGTGGCCCGGCTGGTTACTCGGCCGCTTTCCGCGCGGCTGACCTCGGCCTGAAAGTGGTGATCGTCGAGCGTTACTCCACCCTGGGTGGCGTGTGCCTGAACGTGGGCTGCATCCCGTCCAAGGCTCTGCTGCACAATGCGGCGGTCATCGATGAAGTCGCCCATCTGGCGGCCAACGGCATCAAGTTCGGCAAGCCGGAAGTCGATATCGACGTGCTGCGCGGTTACAAGGAAAAAGTCATCGCCAAGCTGACCGGTGGTCTGGCCGGCATGGCCAAGGCACGCAAGGTCGAGATCGTGCGCGGTAACGGTACCTTCGTTGACCCGCACCACATCTCGGTACAGCTGACCGAAGGCACTGGCCGCGACGAGAGCGGTGCCAAGCGCGTGGTGAAGTTCAAGCACGCCATCATCGCCGCGGGCAGCCGCGTGATGAAGCTGCCGTTCATTCCGGACGATCCGCGCGTGGTGGATTCCACCGGCGCACTGGCGCTCAAGTCCGTACCGGGCAAGATGCTGGTGATCGGCGGCGGCATTATCGGTCTGGAAATGGGCACCGTGTACTCCACACTGGGCGCACGCCTCGACGTGGTCGAGATGATGGACGGCCTGATGCAAGGCCCGGACCGTGACCTCGTCAAGGTTTGGCAAAAGTGGAACGCCCACCGCTTCGACAACATCATGCTGAATACCAAGACCGTCGGCGTCGAGCCGCGTGAAGACGGTATTTACGTGACCTTCGAAGGTGCCAGCGCGCCGAAAGAGCCACAGCGTTACGACCTGGTGCTGTACGCCACCGGCCGTGTGCCGAACGGCAAGCTGATCGGCGCGGAAAACGCCGGCATCATCGTCAGCGACCGCGGCTTCATCGAAGTGGACAAGCAGCAGCGCACCAATGTGCCGCACATCTTTGCCATCGGCGACATCGTCGGCCAGCCTATGCTGGCGCACAAAGGCGTGCACGAAGGCCATGTGGCGGCAGAAAACTGCGCCGGCCTGAAGTCCTTCTTCGACGCGCGCGTGATTCCGGGCGTGGCTTACACCGATCCGGAAGTGGCATGGGTTGGCGTGACCGAAGAAGAAGCCAAGAAGCAGGGCCGCAAGATCGAGAAGGGCGTGTTCCCGTGGGCCGCTTCCGGCCGCGCGATCGCCAACGGTCGTGACGAAGGCTTCACCAAGCTCTTGTTCGATGCGGAAACCCACCAGATCATCGGTGGCGCGATTGTCGGCCCGCACGCCGGCGACATGATCGGCGAAGTGTGTCTGGCGATCGAAATGGGTTGCGACGCAACCGATATCGGCAAGACCATCCACCCGCACCCGACCATGGGCGAATCCATCGGCATGGCCGCCGAAGTGGCACACGGTACGTGTACCGACCTGCCACCGCAGCGCAAGAAGTAAACGTGTGAATGCGGCCAACCTTGGCCGCAAAGCAGACAAAAAAAGGGCAAACCGCGAGGTTTGCCCTTTTTGTTTTGCCAAGCGCAGCCGGGAGGTGGCATTGCCTATAGTGCAGCGTGGCAAGGCGGCAGAGGGAGGCGGCATGAGAGCACAACTGGAGCAGGCATTGGCGGTGGCGTTGGCGGCGGATGAAACGGGGCGGCTGGCTTATGTGTTTGCCTGCCATTGCGCACGGCGCGTGCGTCATTTGCTGGAAGACGAGGCGCTGCTTGCCTGTCTGGATGCCTTGCAGGCGTTTGTCGACGGGCAACTGGCGGCGGATGAGTTGGCCGCAGCGGCGGTCGAGGCGGCGAGGCTGGCGCGACGGCATCCGGGCTCGCCTTCGCTGGATGGGGTGGGGCATGCGGCGGTGTCGGCGAGTCATGCCGTGGCCAATGCATTGGCCGGGCGGGCCGCTGTGGCGGCGGATTATGCTGCTTATGCCATGGTTTACGGCGGTGGTGGCTATGGCGCAACCACAGATCCGGCAGCTTTTGACCCGGAATATGCCTGGCAACTTGCTTGCCTGCGCGAGCTTGAATCCACCGGAATATAGTCGTTTGGGATGGTGTCGTTGGCATATTGATGCGCGAATGGCGGGTGGGATGCATGGCTGCTAAGGTAAAACCTGGGTCTGGTCGGAGTGCGGGCCATGCGAGTCTCCCATTTGTTTCTTGTTGGCTGCTTGCTGCTGTGGGCGTCGCTGGCGCGTGCGCAGGGGGAGGCGGTATTGCTGGTAGAAGAGCGTACCTACCAGCAATACCAGACTTTCCTGGCCGGGCGGCCGCCGTTGTCTGTCAAAAGCTTTGGCGGGCAGGGAGCCAGCCGCACCTCGATCGAGCTGGTGCTGTTGCAGCAGGCGCTGGCGCTGGGTGGGGATACTGACCGTGTACGTTTCGAGTTCATGCCTAATCATCTGCGGCTGATGCGCGAATTGCAGACCGGCAAGTATGTGGCAGCGGCCAACACGGTCTGGCAGGACAGCATAGGCGAAGCACCGGATGCCTTCTGGCTGAGTACGGCGGTGATCCGCAATGGCCAGTTCGAGGCCGGGCTGTATACCACCAAGGCCCGTGTCGGCAGCTACCGTATCCGTTCCGGCGCGGATCTGTTGCGACTGAGTGCCGTCAGCAGTCATGGCTGGAGCAGTGACTGGCGCACGCTGAGCGGCCTGCCATTGCAGCAATTGTTTGATACGGCCAGCTGGCCGAATATGCTGAATATGGTGATTGCCGACCGCGCCGATTTTCTGCTGGCACCGTTTCAGGCAACGGATGACATGAGTTTCGAGGCGAATGGCGTGGTGTTCATGCCGATTGCCGGGGTCAAGCTGGGTCTGCTTGGCTCGCGGCATTTTGTGGTGTCGCGTTTGCATGCGGATGGCCAGCGTTTTTATCAGGCGCTCGAAAAGGGGCTGGCCATCATGCTGGCGCGCGGCGCGTTTGATCGTGCCTATCGCGAGGCCGGTTTTTACAATGACAAGGTACGTGACTGGCTGAAGTTCAGCCCGCTGGAGCGGGTACCTTGATCATGACCGGGTGCTGACTGCGAATGGCAGAAGACAGCGGCGAACAAGGTTGGCCGCAATGACGAGAAGGGCAAGCCGCGAGGTTTGCCCTTTTGTGTTTGCGCGCCGGCCAAACCATGCTGTCCGGCAAGCCGCGCTGATGCCGCCGGCAGATCGTCTAGAGTACAGAGTGGCACCGTGAGCCATTGTGGCTTGCTAGCGCGTGCAACAGGCCGGCAGTTGGATACGGGGGAGACATGCAAGGCAAGGTTTTGTCGTTTCGCAGCAAGCTGCTGTTGAGCATGGGAGTGTTCTTGCTGTTGTCAGCGCTGGCGCAGCTGGTTTCCCAGTGGGTATTGCGTCAGCAGACCGATATCAGCCGCGATCTGAGTCGTAATCTGATGCCGCGTTCCGAGCTGGCGTCGGGCTGGCTGGTCAGCGTACTGGAGTCTGCCCGTCATACCCGCAATGTGCTGATTCTGGACGATCCGGCGCTGATCAATGACGAGCTGGTTTTTCTGGAACAGGAAAAGCAGCACCGTCTGCAATTCAGGGAACAGTTGCAGCAGATGTCGCAAGATGTCGAATCACAGGCGGCGATGCATCAGGTAATCAGCACCCAGAAAGTGTATATGCCGCTGGAGAGCCGTTACATCGAGCTGATCCGCAACGGGCAACTCGACGAAGCCAAGGCGTTTCTGCTGGAGTCCATGCGACCGGCCCAGCTGATTTACAAAGACCATCTGAAGGCCTATCTGGATCTGCAGACGCGATTGCTGGCGGAGAGCCGCTTGCGGGTTGAAGAAAATGCCAGGTTGAATGACAGGCTGATTCTGCTGATTGACGGCATTGTCTTGTTGCTGATGGCGCTTGTGGCCGGGGTATTTGTCCGTAATTTGTGGCGGCAGCTGGGGGCGGACCCGCAATACACCGCGACGATTGCCAAGCGGCTGGCCGAGGGCAAGTTTGATACTGATATCCGGCTGGAGGCCGGCGATCGTTCCAGCCTGTTGTACGCGATTGCCCGCATGGGTGAGGCGATTGCGGCCAACCAGAAGGTATTGGTCGAGTCCGAGTGGATCAAGAGTTGCAAGACGACCTTGAGCGAGCTGATGCAGCGCGAGGATGATGCCGGGCACGTAGCCGGGCTGGCGCTGGACTTCTTGCTGGACAAGCTGGGGGCAGATGTGGGTGCCTTGTATCTTGCAGACGCCGATGATTTGCGACGGGTGGCCAGTGCGGGTCTGCTGGAACCCCGTCTTGGCCAGCACATGGCGCTGGGCGAAGGCGTGCTCGGGCGGGCAGCCCTGCAGAACAAGCTGCTGCTGAAGACCGAGCTGCCGGCGGACTATCTGCGCATCGAGTCGGCGACGGGCAGCACGACACCGCAAAGCGTGCTGATCTTGCCGCTGTTTGATTCGCTGGCACTGGTAGGGGTGGTCGAGCTGGCGTGCGTGGGCAAGTTCTCGGCACAGGCATTGGCGCTGGCCGAGCAGATTCGCGAGGCACTGGGCGCAGCGCTGGGTTCGGTAAGGGCGCGGGCACGCATGCGCGAGTTGCTGGAGAAAACCGTCGAGCAGGCCGAGACGCTGCAGCGGCAGCAGGTCGAGCTGGAGCAAAGCAACCACGAGCTGCGCGAACACAGTCGCATGCTGGACGAGCAAAGACACGAGCTGGATCAGCGCAATGCCCAGCTGCAGGCCAGCAGCCGCGAGATCGAGTGGCGTGCCGGCGAGCTGGAAAAGGCCAGTCAGTACAAGACGGATTTTCTGGCGAATATGTCGCACGAACTGCGCACGCCGCTTAACAGCATGCTGATGCTGTCCGAGCTGCTGCGGGAAAACCGCGAGCAGAATCTGAGCGAGCAGCAGGTACGCTTTGCGGATGCCATTCATCGTTCCGGCAAGGATTTGCTGCTGCTGATCAACGATATCCTCGACTTGTCCAAGATCGAAGCCGGCAAGATGGACTGCGTTTACGAGCCGCTGCGGATTGCCGAGCTGTGCCAGTCGATGAACGAGTTGTTCCGGCCGATGGCCGAGCAAAAAGGCCTGCAGTTCGAGGTCGACATGACCGACATCGCCGGCCAGCGCTGTCTGCTCGATGTGCGGCATACCCAGCAGATCCTGAAAAACCTGCTGTCGAATGCCCTGAAGTTTACCGGCAATGGCCGTGTCCGGCTGACGGCCAGGCGGCTGGCGGCACAGGACAGCCCGCTGCAGGTAGCCAGCTTGCAGCTGGCCGTCGAGGATAGCGGTATCGGCATCGCGGCCGAGCAGCTGTCAATGGTGTTCGAGGCCTTCCGCCAGGCAGATGCCGGCATCAGTCGCCGTTTTGGCGGCACCGGACTGGGTTTGTCGATTTCGTCGCGGCTGGCGCAAAACATGCAGGGTGATCTGACGGTCAGCAGCGAGGTCGGCAAGGGCAGTACCTTCTGTCTGCTGCTGCCGTGGCGACAGGCAGACGATTCGGCAAGCGTGCCGGATGATCCGCCCGAGGCGGTCGCACAGGCCACCGCGGCCATTGGCGCTGCGCAGGCGAGGCTGCTGATTGTGGAGGATGATCTGCTGATGCAGCAGATGCTGGCAGAGCAGGCGCGCGAGCATGGCTTGCTGGTCGACTGTGCGGCCGATGGCGAGACCGCCTTGCAGCTGGCACGCAGCCGGCAGCCGGATGCGATCTTGCTGGACGTGATGCTGCCCAAGCTCAATGGCTGGGAGGTGATGCGCCATTTGCAGGCCAGTGACGATACGGCAGATATTCCTGTGCATTTTCTCAGTGCGCTGGATGCGGCTGACGAGGCGATGCTGCTCGGGGCTCGCAGTTATCTGCTCAAACCGGTGCAGCCCCGATTGCTGGTGCAGTTGTTCGAGTCTGTCAGCCGGCAGGTAATGCGCAGCGTACTGATAGTCGAAGACCGTGCCGATGAGGCGCAGGCGCTGGGGGCACTGTTTGAAGCGCGCCACTGGCGTGTGGCTTATGCCGGCAATGGCGAGCAGGCACTGGCCAGCCTTGGCCGGCAGGGCTTTACCGCCATGATTGTCGATCTGCAATTGCCGGATATGCCGGGCGATGCCTTGCTGGCGCGGGTGCGCGAGACTTTCGCCGAACACGAGCTGATCGTGATCGTCCATTCGGCCGCTGATATCAGCCGCAAGCGCGAGCAGCAGTTGCGCTGCCATGCTCAGGCTGTCGTTTGCAAGGGTGAACATGGCATCACGCGGATTCTGGACGAGCTGGCTCGTCTGCTGGCGGCGAGGGAAGCCCGCCCGCCGGAGAGGCGATCCGTCACCGTGTCGGAGCCGGCCGAGCCGCTCGGCACGCTCAAGGGGCGAACTTTGCTGCTGGTGGATGACGATATCCGCAATATCTTTGCAATCAGCAGCCTGTTGGGTATGCAGCAGATCCGCATTCTGGAGGCCGAGAACGGCCGCGAGGCGCTGGAGCAACTGGAAAAACACCCGGAAATCGAGCTGGTGCTGATGGACATCATGATGCCGGAGATGGATGGCTTTACCGCCATGCGCAAGATCAGGGAAAACCCCGTCCACGCCAGCCTGCCGATTATCGCGATGACCGCCAAGAGCATGCCCGGCGACGAGCAGCAGTGCCGTGATGCCGGTGCCAGCGACTACATCAGCAAGCCGCTGGACAATGCCAGGCTGATTGCCATGCTGCAGCAATGGCTGGGAGTGGCGAAATGAAAGCGCCGGGTATCCGGCATGCGGATCATGAGCGTCTGCAGCAGATCGAAATGCAGCTGCTGATCAGCGGTCTGGCGCAAGTCTATGGGGTTGACCTGTCGGCCTGCTGTGCCGAGCCGCTGGAGCGCGGCATGCGCCGCTGGCTATACCACAGCCCATACCCGAGCTTTGCCCATGCGATTCCGGATCTGCTGCATCAGCGCAATCTGGCCCAGGCCTTGTTTGGCCAGGTGATGGTCAGTGTGTCCGAGATGTTTCGCGATCCGCAGCTTTTCCTGCAATTGCGCCAGCAGTGGCTGCCGGCACTGGCAACACAGCCCAGCCTGAATATCTGGCATGCCGGCTGTGCCGCTGGCGAAGAGGTGTACAGCATGGCCATCCTGTTGCGCGAGGCCGGGCTTGAGCGGCGCAGCCGTTTGTATGCCACCGATATCAATGATCAGGTCTTGCAGCTGGCCGGCGAGGGGCGGTATAGCGCGGCCAGCATGGCGCGGGCTGCGGCCAACTATCAGGCCAGTGGTGGCGAGGGTGACTTTGCCGACTACTACCGTACCGAACAGGCTTATGCCTATCTTGACCCGAGCTTGCGGCGCAATATGGTGCTGGCGGCGCACAATCTGCTGTTTGACGCCGACTTTGCCGCGATGGACCTGATCTTTTGCCGCAATCTGCTGATCTACTATCAGCCTTCCTGCCGCTATCACATCCTCGACCTGCTGAACCGGAGTCTGAAAGACGGCGGCTTGCTGATTCTGGGGAGCAGCGAGACCCTGGGCGACTGGCCGCATGCGGTGCAATACCAGGAGCTGGAGCGCGGCTCGCGTGTTTATTGCAAGAGACGGGCCGGTATGCGCTATCTCTCTCACCGGGGCAAAGTGAATGCGCTTCTCTGAGTTGTTACCGATTCCCGTGCTGGTGGTGGATGACCAGCCGGCCAATCTGCTGGTGATGGAGTCATTGCTGGCAGATTTCTCGCCGCCACTGGCGATTACCACGGCGGATAGCGGCGCGCGCGCCCTGCGACTGTGCCTGCAGCACGAATACGCCATGGTATTGCTGGATGTGCAGATGCCGGATATCGATGGTTACGAGGTGGCCGAAATGTTGCGGGCCAATCCGCAAACCAGCACCTTGCCCATCATCTTTGTCACCGCCGGCATGAATACCGAGCCACAGGTGTTCCGTGGCTATGAAGTCGGCGCGGTGGATTACCTCAGCAAGCCGCTAGACCGCCGTCTGCTGGCTGGCAAGATCAGGGTGTTTGGCGAGCTTTATCGCCAGCACTATGCCTTGAAGCGCAATGAAGAGCGGCTGGAAGACGAGGTGGCACGCCGGACGCAGCAGCTATTGCAAAGCGAGTCGCGCCTGCAGGACGCCCAGCTGCTGGCCAGATCGGGGCACTTCCAGCTGGAAAACGGGCAACTGCAGTGCTCGGCCTCATTGCAGCGCTTGCTGCATCTGCCGGAAACCTTGTCCGCGCTGGAGATCCGCCAGGCGATGGGGCCGGTGCAATGGCATGGATTATTGCGCGGTGCCGCCGGGCTGTTGCATGGCCTTGCGGCCAACCTTCAGCAGGAGCTGACTTATCAGCTGCCATCCGGCGAGTGGCTGGATCTGATGCTGATCATGCGTTGTCGTCGCGAGAGTGCGGGCAGTGTGCTGGATGGCGTCTTGCAGGATATCTCTTCGCACAAGCACACCGAACGTGCCCTGCATGCGTTGAGCGAGGAGCTGGAGGCACGGGTGGCGGAGCGGGGACGCGAGCTGGAGCAGGCACTGGCAAAAGTGGCCGAAGCCCAGCACTTGCAGGCGCTGACCCATCTGGTGGCGGGGATAGCCCATGAGCTGAACACGCCGCTGGGCAATATCATCCTGGCGGCAGGCAGCCAGCGTGCCGGTTTGCAGGATTTGCTCGATCTGCTGGGCGGCGAGAAGGTATCGCGTGCCATGTTGCGCAGCCAGGCCGAGCTGGCGCAGCAGGCCACCCGGCTGATCGAGGACGCGGCCGGGCGGGCGGCACGGCTGGTGTCGGATTTCAAGGCGATCGCGCTGGAAGACTTTCGTGAGAATGCCTGCCATTTTGACCTGTATTGTCTGGCCGAGGATGCTTACCAGATCTTGCAAGAAGCGCTGTCGGCTGCCGGCGTGCAGTGGGACAACCGCATTCCGCGCGGCATCGTGATGCACTCGCGGCCGCAAGCACTGCATCACATTATTTGCCAGTTGGCTGAAAACGCCTTGCAGCATGCCTTTGCCGGCGTGGCGGCGCCGTGCATTACGCTGGACGCCGCGGTGATGCCGGATCAGGTCGCCATCAGCATTGCGGATAATGGCGTGGGGGTGGATGAGGCGACCAGGCAAAGGATGTTCGAGCCCTTTTTCACCACCCGCATGGGGCAAGGCTGTTCCGGGCTTGGCTTGTCGCGGATACACAATCTGCTGAAAAAAGCCCTGCACGGCGAGCTGACAGTGCATACAGGCCAGCAACAAGCCTTGCGGTTTGAACTGCGCTGCCCCATCAATCTGGTAAACCCGAGCTAGCCGCGTTCCGCTCATGCAGCACAGATGAGCCGGCGAGCCAAACGATGTTGTCAGTGAGGACTATGCGAGATGTCCAGCTTCCGGATTGCCGATGACAAGCAGGGTGCAGGTCCGTCACGCTGCGCGGGCTGCCGCGATGGCAAGGCACCGGATTTTGCCTTCAGCCATGCCTTCCAGCCGATCGTCGATATTGCCGCGCGCCAGATTTTTGCGCACGAGGCGCTGGTGCGCGGGCCGAATGGCGAGGGTGCGATGACGGTGCTGGCGCAGGTGAACGAGCACAATCGCTACCGCTTCGACCAGACCTGCCGTATCCGGGCAATTGCACTGGCGGCGCGGCTGGGCATGCAGAGCCATCTGTCGATCAACTTCCTGCCCAATGCGATTTACCGCCCCGAAGTCTGTATCCGTACCACCCTGCAGGCGGCGCGCGAACATGATTTCCCGATCTCGCGCATCATCTTCGAGACCGTCGAAAGCGAGCGGGTGGATGACGGCAACTGGCTGGCCGAGGTGTTTCGCGAATATCGCCGCATCGGCTTTCAGACCGCGATCGATGATTTTGGCGCCGGCTATGCCGGGCTGAACCTGCTGGCCGATTTCCAGCCGGATCTGCTGAAACTGGACATGGCATTGGTACGCGATATCGACCGCAAGCCAGCAGCACGCATCATTGTCGCCGGCATGGTGGAGGTCTGCCGGCAACTGGGTGTACGGCTGATTGCCGAAGGTGTCGAAACCCGTGCCGAGCATGACTGTCTGGCAGATATGGACGTTGTGCTGATGCAGGGGTATCTGTTCGGCAAACCACGCTTCGAGCAATGTGTCATGCACTTCGACGAGCTTGGTCCCTGGTGACATGACAAGCGCGGATTATCGAAATGCCGGCCGCCGCGTGGCGGCCAACTTGCGGCCAGATTGTGCAGATTGCTGCCTATAGTGCAGTCAGGGCACAGCGGCTGTGCCGCAAGGAGTACATCATGGCAATGGATAGGCGTTTCCTGTTGCTGGCGCTGCTGTTCGCGGTAGCCGGTCTGCTGTTTGGCATCTATATGGCGTCCACGCATGATCTGGTGCAGAAAGTGACCCATGTGCACATTCTGACGGTGGGTTTTCTGCTGTCGTTCAGCTATGCCGTGATCTACCGCTTGTGGCTGCCGCAGGCCACCGGCCGGCTCGTCTGCCTGCATTTTTACTGTCATGCCGCCGGTGCATTGCTGATGGCTGTCGGGTTGTTCTTGCTGTTTGGCGAGCGCCTGCCGGAAAGCACGCTGGGCCCCTTGCTTGGCCTCAGTTCGATGGCGGTGCTGGCCGGCATGCTGATGATGGCCTGGCAGGTGGTTTGCAGCTGTCGCCAGCCGGCCGGCTAGGCGAGCTGGCGACAAGGCAGCCACTGCGCCTGCAGCGATGCCGGCGCAGTAGCGGGCGATGCACCTAGATGGCGACGGTCAGCGCGACCCACCAGTCCGACATCAGTGGCACCAGCAAGGCCTCCAGCCGTTTGTCCCAGCCCAGCAGAATCGCACTACCCAGTAACAGCAACAGGCAGGCAAAAGCCAGCTTCATGCGTGGCTGGTGTTGTTGCAGCCAGCCGCGTGCACGGCCAAACGCCGCCCGCGAGACATGTGCGGCCACAATCAGCGGTACGGCTGCCCCCAGGCCAAATGCGCCGAGGATCAGCGTACCGCGCAGCGCGCCGCCTTCGCTGGCCACCAGTGTCAGCGCCGAAATCAGCAAGGGGCCGGAGCACGGGCTCCACACCAGACCGAGCAGGGCTCCCAGCATGAAGGCACCGGGCAGGGTGCGGCTGTCGAATCGCGCCGACCAGCCATCGGCGCGGCTGGCCAGCGGCGACAGGCCTTGTGCCAGCCGGCCGCCCAGCGCCGGCAGCAATAACAATCCCCCCATCAACAGCAACAGGCTGCCGCCGAAGAGGCGCAGGCTGTCGCCATCAATACCCAGTGCCGGCCCAGCCAGCCCCAGCAGCAGGCCGGCCAGGGCAAAGCTGCTGACCATGCCGGCGCCCATCACCAGCGGGCCGGCACGATGGCCTTGCAGGCTGCCGCCGGCCACCAGCGGCAGCAGGGGAAACACGCAGGGGTTAAGCGTAGACAGGCTGCCGGCCAGCAAGGCCAGCACGAGATGACTCAGTGCGATGCTCTCCATGCCTTAGCGCGCAGTCAGCAAGGCAGCTTTCAGCTGCTCCGGGCGGGTCTGGCCGCCAATGCGGACGGTTTCCTGCATGCCCTTCAACACCACCAGCGTTGATTGGGCGCGCACGTTCAGGCGCTTTTTCAGCTCGCGCTCATTGTCGTAATTGGCAATCAGCACGGTGTAGCCACGCAGCTGGGCATCGGCTTTGAGTTCTTGCAGTGACAGGCTCTGGGCGCGGCAGGTCGGGCACCAGTCGGCATGAAAATGCAGGCCAACCGGCTTGCCGGCATTTTGCAGGCTTTGCAGCTCGGCGGCATTGAACATCTTGACTTCAAGGGCTAGCGCCAGGTTGGCCGCAAGCAGCAGCGGCAAGGCGAGAACGAGGGTAGGCAGGCGGGTTTGCAGATTCATGATGCGCTCCATAAGCAGTGATGTCATGAAGCTTGGTCGGCGCAGCCGACGGATTCTTACAACGGCAGACAAGAAAATACCCCGCGGCTTCCATCAAGGAGCGGGCGGGGCATTGTCAGCGACAGGGCGCTGCCGAGCTTATGATGCTCAGATCTTGTCGTTGTACTCTTTCTGTACTTGCGGTGCCATGTTCTGCTGGGCAGCGTTGCTGTCACCACCGGTGGACGCAGCGTGAACGGCAGAAGGCAGACCGTCGTAGTCATGCAGGCCGGCAGCCATGGCGGAACCAGCAACAGCGAACAGAGCAACGAACAGGGTGGTTTTCAGAGTGGTTTTCATGATCTTGATCCTTGGGGCTTGTTAACGTGGTGTCACTATGCGCCCAAGTATTTGCTGCATTGTTGCCGGAACACTGACAGGTTTGAGCAAATATTAGTTCTAACATAGACATTCACATTCGTTAAAGCTTTGCGAAAAAAATCTCGCCTCCAAGATAGTTGTGTGGCACGAGTCCAGGCTCGGCAGCGCTGCTGATCGCTGCTAGGCTGAAACTTGCCCTGTCATCAGCCAAGCGGAGTGTCCGATGCCCAGCCAGTTCCGCAACAGCCTGTTTACGATACTGGCCATGCTGGCTTTTGCCGGTAACTCCCTGCTATGCCGCCAGGCACTGGCGCGCAGCCAGATGGATGCGGCCAGCTTCACCGCCATCAGGCTGCTGGCCGGTGCGCTGATGTTGCTGCTGATTGTCCTGCTGCAAAACCGCAGCCTGCCGCGTGCCGGCAGCTGGCGTGGCGCGGCGGCGCTGTTTGTCTATGCGGCAGCGTTTTCCTTTGCCTATCTGTCCTTGCCGGCGGCCACTGGTGCCCTGGCCTTGTTTGGTGCGGTGCAGGTCAGCATGATCAGCTATGCCAGCTGGCAGGGCGAGCGTCTGCGGCCTTGGCAGTGGCTGGGTTTTGCGGCGGCGCTGGCCGGGCTGTTGCTCTTGCTGTGGCCCGGCGTGGCGGCACCTTCGCCGCTGGGGCTGGCCCTGATGCTGCTGGCCGGCATTGCCTGGGGTGTGTATTCGTTGCTCGGGCGCGGGGCCGGCGATGCCACGGCCGTGACGGCCGGCAACTTCTTGCGGGCAACACTGCTGGGCTTGTTGCTGCTGTTATGGCAATGGCCGGCACAGTGGCCGGCGGCCGAGGGCGTGGCTTATGCGATAGCCTCCGGCGCGCTGACGTCCGGCCTAGGTTATGCGCTGTGGTATCGCGCGCTCAGGGGCCTGAGCGCCACCGTGGCCGCCTCGGTCCAGCTGAGCGTGCCGCTACTGACGGCCTTGCTGGCCTGGCTGTGGCTGGCCGAGTCGCCGGGCTGGCGGCTGGCGTGGGCGAGCCTGGCGATTCTGGGCGGCATCGCGCTGGTAATTGCCGGCCGGCGGCCGCGCTGAAGCTTACCCGCCCGGCAGACTCAGCACGAAACAGCTATGCCCCTGTGCGCTGCTGACGCTGACTTCGCCGCCGTGCGCCAGTGCAATCGCGCGGGTAATCGCGAGGCCGAGTCCGGCGCCTTCCGCAGCCAGATGGCGACGCGCCTTGTCGCTGCGGTAGAAGCGGTCAAACAGTCGCGGCAGCTCGCTGGCGGGGATGGTGTCGCCGTCGTTATGCACCTCGATGTTAATGCGGCCAACTTGCTGGTGAATCCTGACCTCGACCGTACTGCCCTCGGCGGCGTGGCGCACGGCATTGGACAGCAGATTGCCCAGCGCGCGGCGCAGCATCAGCCGGTCGCCGCTGACCTGCCCCTCACCTTGCTGCTGCAGGTTCACCTGTTTGTCCTCGGCCAGCATCTCGTAAAACGCCAGCAGCGCGGCGACTTCTTCGTCCAGCTGTATGGTTTCGCGCTGCGGCAGCGCGAGGCCGTTTTCGGCGCGGGCCAGCAGCAGCATATCGGCCACCATGCGGCTTAGCCTCTGCAACTCTTCGGCATTGGACGCCAGCACCTCGCGGTAAGCGGCCGCGCTGCGGCTCTGGCTGAGGGTGACTTGGGTCTGCATCAGCAGATTGCTGATCGGCGTGCGCAACTCGTGCGCAAGGTCGCTGGAAAAGTCATTCAGCCGCGCAAAGTCGGCCTGCAGCCGGCTCAGCATGGCATTGAGCGAGGCGGCCAGATCGGCCATCTCGACCGGCACGCTCTCCACCGGCATGCGCGGGGCCAGTGCGCTGGCGCTGACTTCCTGCGCACGCTGCTTCATCAGATGCAGCGGGGCGAGGCCGCGGCGGGCGATGGCCCAGGCCAGCAGTGCGCCCAGCAACATCGCCAGCAGGGTGTAGAGCAGCAATTGCTGCTGCATCGCCAGCCGGAAGTGGCTGTGCTGGCTATCGTCCTGCACCAGCTGCAGGCTGATCTTGCCGGCCGGGCTGGCCAGCTCCTGTTGCCACGACTGATAATCGCGCCCGGCGTACTGCCAGCTGCCGCCTTGCTGCACCGTCTGCCAGCTGGCCCAGGGTTGGCCGCGGCTCTGGTACAGCAGGCTGCCGTTCAGCCACAGCCGCGCCGACAGGCCTTCGTGGTTTTCCAGCAAGAGCGGCAGCTTTTGCGGCCAACCTTGTTGCGGCGTCTGCAGGAACATCTGCTGCAACTGGCCGGCCTTGGCGTGCAGGCTGTGCCTGTCCATCTCGGCAAAATGGCTGTTGATGCCGTGCGACAGCAACAGCCCGAGGCCCAGCAGCAGCGCGCTGCTGACCGCGGCATAGGCGAGGCTGAGCCGCGCCGTCAGTGACAGACGCTGCCACATTCAGGCTTCCTCCTGCTCGTCGAGCACATAGCCCATGCCGCGCACGGTGTGGATCAGCTTGGGATTAAAACCATCGTCGATCTTGTTGCGGAGCCGGCGCACAGCGACGTCGATCACATTGGTGTCGCTGTCAAAATTCATGTCCCATACCTGCGAGGCAATCAGCGAGCGCGTCAGCACCTCGCCACGGCGGCGCAACAGCAATTCCAGCAGCGCGAATTCCTTGGCCGACAGATGCAGCTTTTTGCCACCCCGGCTGACGCGGCGGCGCAGGGTGTCGAGCTCGAGATCGGCAATGCTCAGCAGCGGGTTTTCCAAGGGCGCGCGGCCACGGCGCAGAATGGTACGCACCCGCGCCAGCAGCTCGGCAAAGGAGAAGGGCTTGACCAGATAATCATCCGCGCCCAGCTCCAGCCCGTGCACGCGGTCGGCAACCGAGTCGCGTGCGGTCAGCAGCAGCACCGGCAGGCTGTGGCCCTGTTCGCGCAGGCGACGCAGGATCTCGAAACCATCCATGCCGGGCAGCATCACATCGAGAATCGCCAGATCAATCGCCTCGTCGTCCTGCAGCCGCAGCCAGCCCTGCAGGCCGTTATCGCACCATTCGACGGCAAAACCCGCCTCGCTCAAGCCCTGGCGCAGGTAGTCACCGGTTTTGCTTTCGTCTTCGACCAGCAGAATCTTCATGTCTTGCTCCTTGCAGACCGCCATTTTGCCAGCGCCGCGTGGCGTGCGCGCCAAGATGACAGTTTTGTCATCTTGTAGTCATTTGCCTGTCAGTTGCTAGCCTGCAGTATGGCGGCAGCTTATCCGCTGCGCAGCCCGGCTGCGATCAAACAGGAGCAAACAGATGACAAGACGAATCGGCATGGCACTGTGGCTGGCGCTGTTGGCCGCCCCGGCATTTGCCAGTGAGCAGGCGCGGCTGGCCGAAGCCTGGCGTGCGGCCAACGCGGCCGTCGCCGAGTTTCCGCGTGGCCACGCAGATGTGCTGAAGTGGGAGGCGGCCAATCTGCCGCCGACCGCAGCCACCCCGGCCGAGAACGGCCTGCTGCTGGCCACGCCGGCTCAGGCAGTCAGCCTCGCGCTGGCCGGCCATGCGGATCTCGCCAATCTGGCTATCCGGCTGGGCAAGGACGGCATGACGGCGCTGCAGGACGGTAACTGGCAGGCGCTGTCGCCGGTGCGTCTGCGCCAGATCGACGACAGTCGCGAGGCGCTTGAAGTTGCCCATGCCGCACGCCAGAGCTGGCTGGTAGCCGTGGCGGCCCGTCAGCACATGGCGCTGCAGCAGCGCATCAGCGACACCCATGCTACTGCGGCCGAGCTTGGCCAGCGGCTGGTGGCTGCCGGCAGCTGGAGCGCACAGCAACAACTGGGTTATGCACTGAAAGCCCAAGAGGCGAAACAGCAAAGCTGGCGCAGCGCCCAGGCTGGCCGGCTGGCGCTGAATGCACTGGCGGCGCAGTTCGTGCCGCAAGGCCGCGTCAGCCAGCCGCTGCGCGTGGCCGACAGCCTGCCGGCTTTGCCGGAAAAGGCGATGGATGAGGCGATGCTGCAGACCCGTCTGGCCAGCTTGCGGCCAACCCTGGGCCAGGCCGAAGCCAGCACGCTGAATCAGAGCGCCGGGCTTGCTTACCAGACCTATCTTGCGGCCTGGCAGATTGCCGACAGCCAGTGGCGGCAGGTGTTGCCACTGCAACAGCAGGCTTACGAAGAAACTGTGCTGCGCTACAACGGCATGCTGAAACATACCTGGGACGTGCTGGATGCCGCTGCGGCCAACCTTGTCGCACAGCAGCAGGCCAGCGCCAGCCTGCGCGACTTCTGGCTGGCCGAGGCTGACCTGCAGCTGGTGTTGCAAGGCGGCAAGCCTGCGAGTCTGCAAAGTCTGGCCGGTGGCGGCGAAGGTGCTGCCGCTGCTGCCCCGCATTGAGCCCGATTGCCCGAGGATTTGACATGACATTCAATACTTCACGCCGCCAGCTGCTGGCTGGGGCAACCGGTGCCGTGCTTGGTGCCACCGTAGCGCGCTCGGCGCTGGCCGGCCTGCCCGAGCCGGTGATCCAGACATCCAGCGATACGGCGCCACCGCTGCTGCCGCCCAATGGCCAGCCTTACAACCCGGTGGTGACGCTGAACGGCTGGACCCTGCCGTGGCGCATGAATAATGGCGTCAAGGAATTCCATCTGGTGGCCGAGCCGGTGGTGCGCGAGATGTCGCCCGGCTTTTTCGTACAGCTGTGGGGCTATAACGGCCAGAGCCCCGGCCCGACCATCGAGGTGGTGGAGGGCGACCGCGTGCGCATCTTCGTTACCAACAAACTGCCCGAACATACCAGTGTGCACTGGCATGGCCAGCGCCTGCCCAACGGCATGGATGGCGTCTCCGGCCTGACCCAGGCGTCGATCAAGCCGGGCAAGACTTTTGTCTACGAGTTTGTCGCGCGCCGTCCCGGCACCTTCATGTACCACCCGCATGCCGATGAAATGGTGCAGATGGCGATGGGCATGCACGGCATGTGGATTACCCATCCCAAGGGCAAGCATCCGCTGATCGACCCGGTCGATCGTGATTTCTGCTTCCTGTTGAATGCCTTTGATGTCGAGCCGGGCAGCCGCACGCCCAAGGTGATGACCATGACCGATTTCAATATCTGGGCGTGGAACAGCCGCATCTTCCCCGGTATCGATACGCTGAATGTGCGCCTGGGCGACAAGGTACGCATCCGCGTCGGCAACCTGACCATGACCAATCACCCGATTCATCTGCACGGCCACGAATTCATGGTGACCGGCACCGATGGCGGCCCGACGCCGAAATCGACACGCTGGTACGAGGTGACCACCGATATCGCCGTCGGCCAGATGCGCCAGCTGGATTTTGTTGCCGATGAAGAGGGCGACTGGGCGATTCACTGCCACAAGAGCCACCACACCATGAACGCGATGGGCCACGACGTGCCGACGCTGATCGGCGTCGATCACCGTGGTCTGGTCGGCAAGCTGCAAAAATCCGCCCCCGATTACATGCTGATGGGCGAGCGCGGCATGGCCGATATGGGCGAGATGGCGATGCCTATCCCCGACAACACCGCGCCGATGATGACCGGCGAAGGCCAGTTCGGCCCGCTGGAAATGGGCGGCATGTTCAGTGTGCTGAAAGTGCGCAAGGACCAGCCGCGCGGTGACTATCGCGACCCGGGCGCGTTCAGGCATCCGCCAGGCACGGTGGCCTACGAATACAAGGGCGCGCCCTTGCCCGAGCCCAAACGCGCGGCCACCCCGGCCAGCCAGCCGCAGGCGGCGGTCAAGAAGCCGGCCGGCCATAACGGGCACCACTAAACAGACAGATCACCCCCACCACCGAGGACACAAATGACACTCACCCGATTTGGCGGCGCCCTGCTGGCGCTGGCCCTCAGCAGCAGCGTACTGGCTTCGCCCGGCCATCATGGCAGTAGCGCCATCGGCGAGCCGGGCAAGGCCGCGCAGGTTGGCCGCACCATCACCATCAGCATGACGGACAATATGCGTTACACCCCGTCCAGCCTGCAGGTGAAGCAGGGCGAAACCGTGCGGCTGATCATCCGCAACGAGGGCAAGCTCAAGCATGAATTCAGCCTTGGCAGCGAGGCCGAGCTGAAAGAGCATTACGAAGTGATGAAGAAATACCCCGATATGGAGCACGACGAGCCGGGCAAGCTGAATCTGGCACCGGGCAAGGACGGCGAAATCATCTGGCGCTTCAGCCAAGCGGGCACCATCCACTTCGCCTGCCTGCATCCCGGCCACTACGATGCGGGCATGAAGGGTCAGGTACTGGTCAGCAAGAAAGGAAACTGAGATGAAAACCGTCAAATCCATCCTGCTGGCGCTGAGCCTGTTGCCGGCGCTGGCCATCGCGCAGGCCCTGCCGCAGACCAAGGGCGAGATCAAGCGCATTGATGTTGCCCAGCAGAAGGTGTCTATCCGTCACGAGCACATCGTCAACCTCGATATGCCGCCGATGACCATGGTGTTCACCACCGCCCAGCCCGGCATGCTGCAGGGCTTCAAGGTTGGCGATCGCGTGCTGTTTACCGTGGCGCAGCAGGGCAGCAAGCTGCAGCTGCAAAGCCTGCAGGCCGACAAGCCTTAAGCGTTTTTTTGATCAAGGTTTTGCCAAGGAATTGGGCAGGGTTGGCCGCAACCCTGTCGTTTTTTTGCGCGTTTTCCGGGCAGTCGCGCTGGCGGCAGGGCGTGGCTCAGGCCAGCAGCGACAGGTATTGTCGCTCCCACGGGGTGATCTGGCGGTGATAGTGATCCAGCTCCAGCGCCTTCACCGCGGCATAAGCCTCGGCAAACTCGCTGCCGCACAGTTCGCGCAGCGCAGTGCCGGCCTGCATGCCCTGCAGCGCGGCATCCAGCGTGGTCGGCAGCGCCGTCGCCGCCTCGTCGCGGAACACATTGCCGCTGACCGCCGCATCCGGCTGCAGGCCTTGACGCAAGCCGAGCAGGCCGGCACCGAGGCTGGCGGCCAGCGCCAGATACGGATTGGCATCGCAGCCGGGCAGGCGGTTTTCGATGCGGCGGTTGGCCGCATTGCCGCGCGGGATGCGCAGGCCGACCGAGCGGTTGTCCTCGCCCCACGACAGGTTGACCGGCGCGGCGAGGTTTTTCACGAAGCGGCGGTAGGAATTCGGGCTCGGGCAAAACAGCGGCATCAGCTCGGGCAGATAGCGCTGCAGGCCGGCGATGAAGTGATGAAAGCGCGCATCCGGCTGGCCATCGTCGCGGCTGAAGGCATTGCGGCCAACCTGGTCGAGCAGGCTCTGGTGCAGATGCATCGAGCTGCCGGGCTGGCCTTCCAGCGGCTTGGCCATGCACACCACCTGCAGGCCGTGGCGCTGGCCGGTCTGTTTCAGCAGGGTCTTGAACAGGAAGGTCTGGTCGGCCAGCTGCAGCGCATCGCCATGCTTGAGATTGATCTCGAACTGGCTGGGGCCCATCTCGTGCACCCAGGTGTCGGTGTGGATGCCCAGCAGCTCGCAGCCGCGATAGACCTCGTCAAAGAAGGCCTCGTGATCGTTCAGCGTGCTGAAGCTGAAGGAGTCAAAACCGCACTCGCGGCGGCCATTGGCCAGGGGCGGCGGCAGGAAGGGCTGGCTGCTGTCGGGGTTGGCCGCAAACAGGTAGAACTCCAGCTCTGGCGCGACAATCGCCCGCAGGCCCAGCGCCTCAAGGCCGGCCAGCACGCGCTTGAGCACGCTGCGCGGTGCTAGCGGGCTGAGTTCGCCGTCGGCGTCGATCTGGTCGCAAATCACCAGCGCGCGCGGCGTGCGCGCCCACGGAATCAGCCGCAGGGTGTCCATATCGGGGCGCAGCACCACGTCCGGATCGCGCTCGCCGTAGTAGCGGTAATCGGGAAAGTCGCCGGTGCAGCTCTGGATGGCGACGGCGCGCGCGATGCGCAATTCCTGGCCGGCGAGAAAGGCCTCGCGCGGCAGGGTCTTGCCACGGGCAAAGCCGGTGATGTCGGCAAACGCCAGTTCGACATCGCGGCAGGCGGCATCACGCAGCCAGTCCTGGGCGGGGGAGTTCGGCAAGGGCATCACGGCAGCATTCCTGTCTCGGTGCGATAGCCTGTTGTGCCTGATCGCCTGCTGCCGGGCAAGTTATTCGTTCCGCAATGCAGTTTTGTGTTTCAAAATCGCCAGTGCGGTACGCCGGTTTCAGTCGGGCAGCAGGCTGGCCAGCCAGGCATCCAGCTCGCTGGCCACCGCATCCAGCGGCGCGCTGCTGCGCTCGGCCCGGCACAGCAGGATGGCGCCTTCTACCGCGGCAATCATCAGCCGCGCAAGGTTGGCCGCACGCGCTGGCGGCAGGCCGGCCGCAGCCAGCGCCTCGGCCAGCAATTGCTGCCAGCGCGCAATCGCCTGCAAGGCGGCAGCCAGCGGCAGCGCCTCGTCGCGTGCCGCGTCTTCATCGGCCACCACCGCCATCACCGGGCAGCCGGCGGCGTAATCGCTGTCGGCCAGCAGCTGTCGCCACAGCGCAAAAAATGCCGCGAGGCCGGCGCGCGGGCCGTTTGCCAGCTGCTTTTGCAGATAGCCGGCAATCTGGCCGGCGCTGAGGCTGACCGCCTCGCTGACCAGCTGCGGCTTGCCGGCCGGAAAATAGTGATAGGTCGAGCCCAGTGGCGCCTGCGCCAGCTTGGCAACTTCGCGCACGCTGGTGGCGTTCAAGCCACGGCGGCGCAGCATCTCGGCGGCGGCCTGTACCAGGCGCTGGCGCGGATCAGTGGTGGTGTCTTGCATATGCAGGGTCTTGCTATAACGACTGTCATAGTCTAGCATCGAATCCATTATAACGACTGTTATAGAGCGGCCAGCAGGCTGCCATCACCACGACGAGAGGCTGTCATGACACTGCAAGAACACGCACCGGGCACGGTGCAGACTTTTACCCTGCCGGCGCGCGACGGCTATCCGCTGACGGCGACACTGTTCAGCACGACCGGCCCCGTGCGCGGCCATATCGTGGTGGCCGGTGCTACCGGCGTGCCGCAGCGCTTTTACCGGCGCTTTGCCGAGTTTGCCCAGGAACGCGGCTATCAGGTGCTGACCCTTGATTACCGCGGCATTGGCTTGTCACGGCCGGCCACGCTCAAGGGCTTTGCCATGGACTACGTCGACTGGGGCCGGCTGGATCTGGCAGCGGCGGTGGACTGGATGGCGAAAGACGGCGTGCCGCTGTATCTGGTAGGGCATTCATTCGGTGGCCACGCGCTGGGCATGCTGCCTAATCATCGTCGCCTCAGCGGCTGCTATGCCTTTGGTGTTGGTGCCGGCTGGCATGGCTGGATGCCGTGGTATGAAAGCCTGCGCGTGCGCTTCATGTGGGCGACGGTGTTGCCGCTGCTGACGCGCTGGAAGGGCTATTCGCCGTGGGCGATGCTGGGCATAGGTGAAGACCTGCCCGATGGCGTGTTCTGGCAATGGCGGCACTGGTGCCGCTACCCGCGCTATTTCTTTGATGACCCGCAGCAGCGCTGGGTGCACGAGGCCTATGCCAGTGTGCGCACGCCGCTGGTGGCCGCCACCTCGCTGGATGATCTGTGGGCGATGCCGCGTTCGCGCGATGCCTTTTTTGACGGCTATTGCAATGCGCCGCAAACCCGCGTCGATCTGGACCCGGCCAAATGCGGCAAGCTTGGCCATATGGGCTATTTCCGCCGCGAGGCCCAGCCCTTGTGGGCGGCAGTGCTGGACTGGTTCGAGGGTGGCTCGCCGCTGCCAGCCTAGAACATCTCCAGATCGCTGGCGTTCTGCCGCACCTTGAAAAACTGCAGATCCTGCACGATGGCCGTGGCGCTGCTGCTCATATGGCCGCTTTGCTCCGACAGGGTGCGGGCGGCATCGGCGGTGTGATTGGCCTGCTCGCTGATGCGGCCCAGCTGCAGCGAGACATCGTGAATCGCCGCCTGCTGCTGCGTCAGCGACTGGTCGATCAGCGCCACGGTGTGGGCAGTGCGGCCGGACTGGGCGGCCAGTTGTTCGATACTGCTGCGGGTGTCGTTCATCAGGCTGATGCTGCGGCCAACCTGCTCGTTGCTGTCGTGTATCGCCTGCGAGATCGCGCTGACCGCCTGCTGGGTGGCGCTGATCTTGCCCGAAATCACCGCGGTGGATTGCGAAGTGCGCTCGGCCAGCTTGCGCACCTCGTCAGCCACCACGGCAAAGCCGCGGCCGCTCTCGCCGGCGCGCGCCGCCTCGATGGCGGCATTCAGCGCCAGCAGATTGGTCTGTTCGGCAATCTCGCTGATGGTGCCGACAATGCCGGCAATTTCCTGCGCGCGCGCGTTCAGCGCATTCACTTCCTGCATGGTCTGTTGCGTCTGGCCGGACACCACGCCCAGCTCGTGCGCCAGATCGCCCATCAGCGCGCTGCCTTGTTCCGCCTGATCGCCGGCATCACGCGCCTCGCTGCTGGCGGTCGAGGCCTGTTGTGCCAGCTCGTGCATGGTGACGCTCAGCTGCTCCATATTGCTGGCGATGCTGGCCACCGCCAGGCTGTTGTGATCGCTGCTTTCGCGCAGCGAGCTGGCCATCTGCTGCAAGCCCTGACAGCTGCTGCCCAGCAGCTGGGTCTGGCCCAGGAGCGCGGTGACGACATCGGTCCAGCGGTGGCGCATCAGCGCCAGCGTATGCATGAGGCTGCCGCTGATCTTGTCGTGCTGATCGATATGAAGATCGAGATTGCCGTTGGATAGCTCGCTGGCCAGATCGCGTGCCTCCTGCACCTCGCCGCCGACGCGCGCCTGCAGCTTGCGGTAAGACCACAGGCTGATAGCTGGCAGGCTAAGCAACAGCACCAGCAGCAATATGCCGAGAATCAGGCCAAAGCGTGCCAGCATCTGGTCGAGCTGGCCTTCTGCCTCGGTGTGCTTGGCCAGCAGTGGCTGGCTGACGCTGGCCAGCTTGTCGAGAAAGGCCGCCGTGCGCGCATCAAAGCCGCTGCCCGGCTGTTTCATGATGGCGTTGCCGGCCTCGCGGCCGTCGCGGATATAGACCTCGGCCATGTCGCGGCCAAGCTGATTAAGGCTGGCGATGTCCTGTTGCAGGACTTGCCAGTCGGTGGCGAGATCGGGGGATAGTTGTTGCAGGGCGTCCAGATGCTGCTTGGCGTCAGCGACGAATTTGTCGGCCTGGGCCACGCCATCACGGTCATGGGTGGCCGCGACATCGGTGAGGAATTGCTGCACCTGGATCGCATCTACCCGAAGCTCGTCAAGCAGGGCCGTCTCATGCCGCAAGCGGTCGGCTAGCTCGTTCTGGCTTCGCAGCTGCAGGTAGGTAAAACCGCCATACAAGGCCAGCGCGATGATGATGGCCAGCGTCAGCAGATTGGTTTGCAGATAAAACAGCCGCAGGCTGAATTTGTCTTGTTGTGCTGGGCTCATGACTTTCCCCTGTCGTCGACGGCGGCAGTTTGTGAAGGCTGCCAGCGAAGTATAAGACGCAGGGGAAAGATCTACCGGCGCATTCAGCCGCGCTGTGCGGCCAACTGCTGCATCAGCCAGCGCTGGATGCTGGCGGTGTCCATCGCGCCGGCCTGGCGCGCAACTTCACGGCCCTGCACAAACAGGATCAGCGTCGGGATGCTGCGAATGCCAAAGCGCTGGCCCAGCGTGGTTTCGCTTTGGGTGTCGACCTTGGCAAAGCGCACCTGTGGCATGGCGGCGGCGGCCTGGGCAAAGGCTGGCCCCATGATCTGACAGGGGCCGCACCACGGCGCCCAGAAATCCACCAGCACCGGCACATCATTGCGCGAGATATGGCGCTCGGCATTATCCACCGTCAGCTCGACGGCCTTGCCGTGCAGCAGCGGCTGATGGCACTGGCCGCAATTGGGGGCATCGTTCAGGCGGCTGGCCGGCACGCGGTTGATGGCATTGCAGTGCGGGCAAACCAGGTGCAGGGCGTCTGGCTGGGTCATGGTGAGGCTCCTTGAGGTGACAGGAGCAATATCGGTTCGCTGCCGCTGGCTTTCAAGCGGCCGGCGCTGTCAGCTTGCTGCAACAGCGCGACAAAATTGGCATGAAAGTGGTATTGAATTCGGGCATCATGCCCCGAGTCGCGGCGACCGTGCGTGCCGCCGGCAACACACACTCAGAGAGAAAAAGGGGAGTTCATGAAACTGCCAGCGGGAAGCCAGCTAGCCGTGCACTGGGCATGTCTGGGCAACGGCCATCAGGGCGACAATTATCTGGCCGAGCTGACGCTTGCCAACTACGCGGCCCATGCGCTGCCGGCCAGCGGCTGGGCGCTGTATTTCAATACCTGCCGCAAGCTCAAGCCGGAGACCATCGCAGGCAATGTGCGGGTGGAGCAAGTCAACGGCGACCTGTGGCGGCTAAGCCCGCTGCCGGGCTTTGCGCCGATTGCACCGGGCGAAGCGCGCCGCTTTGCCTACGAAGGCCTGTTCTGGACCATCGCCCGCACCGATGCGCCGCTGGGCTTTTACATCGTCTACGACGACGGCACGCCCGAGGCGCGCGCCGAGGTGATAGGCGACCCGCAGATTGCGCCATTCGACAGCGCCGCCAAGCGCCATCGCAAGGCCGGCGATGCCGTGCCGCTAAGCACCGCCGAAACCACTTTTGACGACAATGCCGGCCTGTCGCTGCTGCCGGCCGACAGCCTGTGCCCGCTGCTGCCGATACCACTTTCCTACCAGTTGCTGGCTGGCGAATTCATCATCGACGCCGCCACGCAGATCGTGCACGACGACGCGCTGGCCAGCGAAGCGGCCTTGCTGCAAAGCGCGCTGCACGATGTCAGCGGCCACAGCCTGCAGCGTGCCGCCTTCTGTCCGGCCGGCCGTCAGGCGATTCATCTGGCGCTGGGCGAGGTGGCTATCCGCGACACGCTGTCGCCGCAAGAAGCCTACCGCCTGAGCGTGACGCCGGACGCGGTGCGCATTACCGGTGCCAGTGCCGCGGCGGTGTTCCTCGCCATCCAGAGCCTGCGCCAGCTATTGCCGGTAGCCGCTTTCCTAAACCCGCAGTCGCGCCTCAGGCTGGCCGCCTGCGAGATCAGCGACGCGCCGCGCTTTGCCTATCGCGGCCTGATGCTGGACGTTGGCCGCCACTTTTCCGGCAAGGACACCGTGCTGCGCCTGATCGAATGCATGGCGCTGTACAAGCTCAATCGTCTGCACCTGCATCTGTCCGAAGACGAAGGCTGGCGACTCGAAATCCCCGCGCTGCCGGAGCTGACCGAAATCGGCAGCCGTCGCGGCTTCAGCATCAGCGAAGACCGCCTGCTGCCTAGCTTCGGCTCTGGCGCGGCCGACGAGCTGGGCACCGGCGGCGGCTATTACAGTCGCGCCGACTTCATCGAGATCTTGCGCTATGCCACCGCGCGCCATATCGAGGTGATCCCCGAAATCAACACGCCGGGCCACGCCCGTGCCGCCATCGTGGCGATGAAGGCGCGTCATGCGCGGCTGCTGGCCGAAGGCAAGGTGGCCGAGGCCGAGGAATACCTGCTCAGCGATCTGGCCGATGCCTCGCAGTACGAATCGGTGCAGCTGTGGCACGACAATGTGATCTGCATCGCGCGCGAATCCTACTACCGCTTTGTCGACACGGTGCTGCGCGAAATCCGCGCCATGTACGACGAAGCCGGCGCGCCGCTGACCACCCTGCACACCGGCGGCGACGAAGTACCGGCCGGCGCGTGGGAAGGCTCGCCACAGGCGCAGGCCTTCATGCGCGAACACGGCATGGCGACGATTCAGGATTTGCAGAACTACGCACTGGCGCGGCTGCGCGACATCCTCAAGCGCCATGGCCTGGTGTTTGCCGGCTGGGAAGAAATCGCGCTGGAGAAAGTCACCGTTGATGGCGTCAGCCACCACGGCCCGAACCCGGCCTTCGTCAACGCCGGCCTGCAGCCCTATGTCTGGAACAATGTCTGGGGCTGGGGGCAGGAAGACTTTGCCTACCAGCTGGCCAATGCCGGTTACAAGACCGTGCTCGCCAACGTCACCAACCTCTACTTCGACCTCGCCTACAGCAAGGACCCGGACGAGCCAGGCTACTACTGGGGCGGCTTCATCGAGACACGGCTGGCCTACGAATTCTGCCCGCTGGATATCTATACCACCGCCACCGTCGACCTGTGGGGCCAGCCGCTGGACAAGGACAAGTTGGCCGCAAAGGCACGGCTGACGCCCGAGGGTGTGAACAACATCATCGGCCTGCAGGGCGAATTGTGGGCGGAAAACATCCGCAACCGCGAACGGCTGGAATACCTCGCCATGCCACGGCTGACGGCGCTGGCCGAACGCGCGTGGGCGCGCGACCCGGGCTGGACGCAGATTGCCGACGTCACTGCGCGCCAGACGCGCATGGACGCCGACTGGAACCAGTTTGCCAACCGCCTTGGCCAGCGCGAGCTGCCACGGCTGGACGGCCTGCTAGGCGGCTACGGCTACCGCATCCCGCTGCCGGGCGTGAAGCGCATCGACGGCGTGTGGCACGCCAACCTGTCCACCCCGGGCCTGGCGATCCGCTACAGCACCGACGGCTTCGAGCCCACCCCGGCCTCGCCCCTGTACAGCAGCCCGCTGCGTCTGGACGGCCCGGTGCAGTTTGCCGCCTTCAGCAGCAGCAACCGCCGCAGCCGCGTGGTCAGCGTGGGCTGAATGTCCTGAGCGGATAGCAGCAAGCAAAAAGGTTGGCCGCAAGTGTTGCGGCCAACCTTTTTCATTTGCGGCGCATGTGGCAGGTCAGTAGGGTACGTCGCCCCTGCGGGGTGACAGCACGCTACGCTTATCAATTGACCGCCTTGCGGCCTTAAGCTTTATTTCTGTAAATAAACTTGCAAATCAATATCAGAAGAAATGCTGGCACAACTATCAGGATATAGACTAGGTAAAATTTATTATTGGTTTCTATATCATTTGCCAGAGAAAACAAGCCGTAAAAACCAAGCGAACTCTTGAATGATATTTTTATAGAATCAATAAATCCTAGTTTTGATATTTCTACAAAAGATTCTTTCCACGTATGTTTCTTGTCTGAATTCACCGTGCTCTCCAGATTTTATCAAGTGGTGTTTTTTATCTCATGAATGTAACTTAGGTTTTTTGAATCAGGTAGAACGGGGCGAGTTGGCCACAAGGCCAAGTTCGAGTGGATTCAGGTAGGGCGGGTTAGCCGCAAGGCTATACCCGCGCGATGTTGGTGATGTGGTGGTGCGGGTATCGCCAATGGCGAACCCGCCCTAAAGGGCTGCGCAAGCCATAACCGCACCAGCGCATGGACTTACTTCCTGAATCCAACAATTGCAACCACCCCTAAAATACTCAGCAAGCCAAATGGAACCCAAATAAAGGGTTTGCTAATTAGTAGCCCTAAAAGAAACAGAAACAAGAAACAAAAAGTACAAAATATATATTCGCCCTTAGAGTAAATTTTTTGTGGTTGTGGGTGGCTTTTTATAGTGCTTGTATAAGAAATCCCCGTCCCAGGAATGCCAATGGTTGTCCGCATACCTCTTTTGCTGAAGTTTACAGTTGCACCTTTTCCACCTACGGAAAGACTGGTTCCTGTTTTCCCAATGTTTACGCGCACTCCCGGGGCTATTTTTAAGCTTTTTCTGACTCGGAATCCCATTCGGCTCTCCTAGATTTATTTCCGCCCGACTCGGACTGTAAGGTGGACCTGTTCAGGTGTCTATTTCTTTGGTTGGTTTGTATTTATTTGCATGATATTGGGATTTCGTGTTGACTGGCAATGCTCTGGCGTGAGGTGAGTCAGGTAGGGCGGGTTAGCCGGAAGGCTATACCCGTGTGATGTTGGTGATGTGGTGATGCGGGTATCGCCAATGGCGAACCCGCCCTACAGGGCTACAGGGTTACAAGGCTGCGAACGAAGTGGTCGATAGATGAGCGCATTGTTAGATGGCAACACGCTGGATTCGCTCCTGCTCCGGGATACGCGAATTTAAAGCCTCTAACTTTTTGAGACTGATCTGAAATTGGCCGTTGCTGGGGAGTTTTTTTCCTGCGAACTGATCCCATACCAATTTGCCAGGGCCATTATAAATTTCGGCGAAGCTACCATCTCTGTTGATTTTGAGGACTAGAGCATGCTGAGGGCAGGATCTGAATGCGACGGTTGAACCTTGTGTTGCTTTTATTTCAATTTGCTTTCCGTCTTTAAGTGCGTCGTGCCCTTTTGTCGATGCAGTGAGCAGGTGAAGGCCGTAATAGTGTGCGGCTAACGCTTCACCTATGCTGCCGACCATATGCCCGTCGGGCGTGAAATGTCGTCCCTCAAACATTTCTTCTAGCTCAGACACCAAGCCATAGATTTGTTTGATGATTTCAGGGAAGCGCTCTAAGTCCATATTGTCTTCTAACGAGGAGGTGAGTCAGTTAGGGCGGGTTGACCGCAGGACTATGCCTGCGTGATGTTGGTAGTGTGGGTATCGCCAAGTGCAATAAAGTGTGCATTGAAGCCGGCAGCGTAGTACTTCTCGAAGGCACTTTTGAAGTCGGCTCGTGCTTCAGAAGAAATTGAAGCACGCTGATTGAGCATTGGGTTAAAGCGAGACACGGCTTCATTTTCTGCTACCGTGATTTCTCCGGCGGGAAGGGCTCGAAAGTAAAGACGGAACGTTGCATGCGTGTCCCTTTTTTGTACCTCATGCTGGAATACCTGAAGTTTGTAGTCATTGGGCGAATGGGCTTGAAATTCTCGTCGATACTCTTTGATTCGCCGACGAAATGATTTCGTCTTCCCTACATAGACAACATGTTCCGAAGCTGGCGTGTTTTCTGTAAGAACTGACCAAAGATAAACGCCGGGGAGATCCCAATGACTACCGTCAGCGATACCAATGTCAGTCTGACTCGGGGTAATCAAACTGGCGTTTTTGCATACAAGTTCAAACTGTGTAAGTAACTCGTGGCTATTGGCATTTAGTAGAGAATTAGAACTGGCAAACACTGTGCATTCCAATGCCCAAGGTGTAATGGACGTCGTGTTCAGCGGTCTATTACGTTGGTTGATGTAAGTTGCGCGACATAATATTTCGATAGATTGTCGGCAGGCAAGGCTAAGGGATGTGTGATGCCGGATACGGCACAAAGGGTCGGGGCTGCGTAGCGGTATTTAGCCGGTTTCGCGTGGTGTAAAGGTTGGCCGCAAGCCTTGCGGCCAACCTTTTTTATTGCTGCTGTCGTGCGGCAGGTGGGGGATTCAGCCGCGGCTCAGGGTGTCGATTTTCAGTGGCAGCGGCTCGCCCAGCCAGCGGGCGGCGGTGGTGTGGCCGGCGACTTCGTCGGCAAGCTCCGGGTGCAGCAGCACCGGCAGTTCGCCGCGGTGGGCTTCGAGTAGTTGGGTTACTGCCGGCAGCAGGGCTTCGGCGAAGTCGATCTCGAACATCGGCCGGGTGTGCGGCCCGACTTCGCGTTCGATCAGGCGGCCCAGCCAGCAGCCTTCGGGCAGGCGGCTGGCCAGCAGGGCGTGCAGCTCGGCGGCGAAGGCGGTTTGCGCGGGCAAGAAGTAGATATGCGCGTGGTAGATCAGCGACATGGCCAATACCTTCAGAAAAAGCAAATTGTACTGGCAGATGCCATCTGGTGGCAGCTTTGTGCTGTCAAATCCGCAAAGTGGGCAATCTGCTGTGCCTGGTCGGGCTGGCTGGCAGCTTTATTGCCGTGGCTGGCGGTTTGGTAATCTGCCGGATTTTAGTGATACTTAAATTTGATCGCAGGTATCGAATAATCAGGGCGGCACGGCGCTGCGCCGGCAAGGCGTGGTTGGCCGCAGCACCCAAGCGGAGACAAGCAAGATGGCATTGGCAGAATTTGACACCCTCCTGACGGAAAGAACGGTTGTGCGCGCGGTGCGGCATGGCGATTTGCCGGCGCTGCTGGAGATCAACGGCGATGACGAGACTACCCGTTTTCTGCCCTACGCCAGCTGGCAGGGCATGGCGGATGCCGAGGCGTGGTTTGCGCGCATCCAGGGTTTTGTCGAGCAGGGGCATACGCGCCAGCTGGTGGTGGCGCGGCGCGAGGATGATCGGGTAATCGGCGCAATCGTGCTGTTCCGTTTTGACGAAGACAGCGCACGGCTGGAGCTGGGTTATGTGTTTGGCCGCCAGTATCAGGGCCACGGTTATGCGCACGAGGCGGTGGCGGCGACGCTGGCTCAGGCTTTTGGCGCGATGGCGATTCGCCGTATCGAGGCCGAGGTGAATCCGGCCAATCTGCCGTCTTGCGCGCTGGTCGAGCGGCTGGGCTTCCGGCTGGAGGGCACTTTGCGCCAGCGCTGGTGCGGTAAGGGTTCGTGCTACGACACGCGGATTTACGGCCTGCTGGCCAGCGAGTTTGCCCACCGCCCGGCACAGGGCTGAGCGGCGGCAGCCGGCATCAAGGCGCGGGTGTTGTGGCCGGCGCGCTCTTGTCGACAACAACGGGCGCCGGCGGAATCAGCGCCATGGCCGAGCCTTCGCGCCACGGCTCCGGCCCCTTGTAGGCGGGGTAGAACAGCTTGCTGACAGGGGTAGGGGCTTTTTCGGGGGCGGGCGGGCTGTCGGCAAGGGCGGCAAGGCTGCTGCCAGCCAGCAGGGCGGCACAAATCAGTCGCAACATGGTGGGTTCTCCCGGTGAATGGCAAAGGCTGGTGCTGCGCCATTGCTGTTGAACAAGCAAGCCGTCAGCCTGAACGAGATCGTCACAACCGTGGCAAAAATGATGTTGCCAGATGTGTATGGCATGGCTGGCCTTGAGCTTGACGTCATTCTTTATTAGCCTGAAAACTCCCTCTTGCCAGAAAGTTTGCCATGGCCAGCCTGACGTTTCGCCCGGTGTTGCTTGCCTGTCTGCCCCTGCTGGACAAACAGCTGTTGCGGCAGGAGGCGCTGGCCGGGCTGACCGTCGGCATTGTCGCCTTGCCGCTGGCGATGGCCTTTGCGATGGCCAGTGGTGTCAGCCCGCAGGCCGGCATCTTTACCGCGGTGGTGGCCGGCCTGTTGGCCGCACTGCTGGGCGGCAGCAAGACAGCCGTCACCGGCCCGACCGGGGCCTTCATCGTCATCATCTACGGCATCGTGCTGAAATACGGCGTGGCCAACTTGCTGGTGTGCACCTTCATGGCCGGGGTGATGCTGGTGCTGATGGGCATGCTGCGGCTGGGGCAGGTGATCCGCTTTTTTCCGATGCCGCTGATTACCGGCTTTACCAACGGCATTGCGGTGCTGATCTTGCTGACCCAGCTGAAAGACTTCTTCGGCCTGCCCGTCGATCGCATGCCCAGCGGCTTTTTCGCGGTGATTGACACCCTGCAGCGCAGCTTGCCGTCTTTTGATTGGCCAACCTTGCTGCTGGCATCGGCCAGCCTGTTGCTGATCCTGCTGTGGCCGGCGCGCTGGAACCGTCTGCTGCCGGCCCCTTTTGTCGCCTTGCTGCTGGCCACTTTGCTGGTGACCTTGTTTGCGTTGCCGGTGGCCACCATAGGCAGCCGCTTTGGCGGCATCCCGCTGGGCTTGCCCGAGGTGCGCGGCCTGGCTTTCGACCCGGCCCACCTGTCTGACTTGCTGGCTCCGGCCTTCACCATTGCCTTGCTGGGGGCGATTGAATCCTTGCTGTGCGCGGTGGTGGCCGACAGCATGACCGGCGAGCGCCACGATGCGAATCAGGAGCTGATTGCCCAGGGAATTGCCAATATGGTGGTGCCGTTTTTCGGCGGCATTCCGGCCACCGGCGCGATTGCCCGCACCGCCACCAATATCCGCAATGGCGGCCGCACGCCGCTGTCGGCCATTGTGCATGCGCTGTTTTTGCTGCTGGTGATTCTGGTGGCGGCACCGCTGGCGGCGTACATCCCGCTGGCGGTACTGGCCGCCATCCTGATTGCGGTGGCAATCAAGATGGGCGACTGGGACATCCGCAAGATGGCGCATTACCCGCGCCAGGACACGCTGGTGCTGGTGGTGACGCTGCTGCTGACCGTGGTGTTCGATCTGACCGTGGCGGTGCAGATCGGCTTGCTGATGGCGGCGGTGTTTTTCATCCGCCGCATGGCGGCCGGCACGCGGGTGCAGGAATTGCACGCCGACCATCACCAGCTGTACCAGCGCCACTCGCTGGCTGGCAAACAGGTGCCGGATGGTTGCGCCGCCTTCCGTCTCGAGGGCGCGCTGTTTTTCGGCGCGGCCGACCGTGTCGAGCTGTTGGCGCAGCAAACCGGCGCGCGCGTCATCATCCTGCAGTTGCACCGCATGGTGATGCTGGACACCACCGGCCTGCTGGCGCTGTCGGCCTTGCAACAGCATCTGGCGACGCAGGGGCGGGTGCTGATCTTGTGCGGGGCCGAGGGCGAAAGCCGGCAGATGCTGCACAAGGCCGGCCTGGCCGAACAGCTGGGCGCGGGCAATCTGCAGCCTGATCTGCAGGACGCGCTGGTGCAGGCCGAAAGGCTGCTGCAACAGGGCGTGGTCTGGGCCTGAGCCTTGCGGCCAACGTTCAGGGTTGGCCGCAAGCGCTTCAGCTGGCGTGGCGTTCGAAGTTAAAGCCCGGCCGGTTCTTGCGAAAGCCTTGCGCCTCGTAAAAACGGTGGGCGTCTTCGCGATGCGCACCGCTGCCCAGCCGCACACGGGCAAAACCCTGCGCGTGCACCCAGCTGGCCGCGGCCTCCAGCAAGGCCTTGCCGATACCCTGGCGCTGCGCCTTGGCCTGCACCACCAGCGCGAGGATTTCGCCATAACCGTCGCTGGCCAGATACGGCGTCAGCGTGGCATGGCAAAAACCGGCGATCCGGCCATCCCGCTCGGCCACCAGCAAGAGATCATCCGGCCGGCTGGCGGCAAAGCGGCGGGCAATCTCGGCGGGGCTGGCCTGATAGCCAAGATCGGGCATGAGATGGCTGACGGCAGTGGCGTCTGCGGCCTGCATCGGGCGCAGGGTCAGGCTGGCAAGGGTGGCTGGCATGGCGGGTCTTTTGTCGGTGTGCGGGGCGAGATAGTGGCAGATTGTGCCATTGTCTGTCGTCAGCTGGCCTGCTTGCCGCTATTTATCGCGCTTCGTCTTGTATTGGCTGGCGATGCCATCAGAATGAATGATGCCGTGCAATCGGCCACCCGCTCATTGAAAGGATGCCCATGTTCCCGTTTGAAATCTGGCTGGCGTATACCGCGGCCTGTCTGCTACTGGTGCTCTCGCCCGGCCCCGATAATCTGCTGGCGATCGGCCGTGGCCTGAGTCAGGGCTGGCAGGCGGCGCTGGTGTCCGGCCTGTCGTCCGGTGGCGGCATCCTGTTTCATGTCGCGGCGGCCACCTTCGGCCTGACTTTGCTGTTGCAAACCTCGGCGCTGGCCTTTCTGGTGGTGAAGGGCATCGGTGCGGCTTATCTCTTGTGGCTGGGCTACAAGGTGCTGCGCTCGCGCAATCTGGTCAGCTTCACGCCGGCGGCGCGCCAGCCGCTGCGCAGCATCTTCGCGACCGGTTTTTTGTCGGCGGCGTTGAATCCCAAGCCCGGCCTGTTCGTACTGGCCTTCCTGCCGCAGTTTGTCAGCCCGGCGCGCGGGGATGTCACCAGCCAGATGCTGGTGTACGGCGCGTGGTTTGCGCTGCTGACCGCGGCCGGCTTTGCGCTGATGGGCATCTTTGCCGCCCGCTTGTCCGGCTGGCTGCAGGCGCGGCCGCGCGTGGTCAATGGCCTGAATATCGGTGCCGGCGTGGCCTTTATTGCCTCCGGCCTGTCGGTGGCGGCCATGCGCCAGCGTTAAGCGTTTTTCGTATCTGATAAAGCCGCCGGCAGTGCCGTGCGGCTTTTTTCATGCTGATGAAACCTGGCCGCAGGCTCAGCGCAGGCTGCTGCGGGTGCTGTCGGGCAGTGGCAGGTGATTGACTGCTTTGATTTCGCGCAGCGCGAGGCTGGAGCGGATCGCCGTCACCCCGGGCAGCTTGCGCAGCACTTCGGAGACAAACTGGCCGTAGGCTTCCAGATCGCTGGCCACGACTTGCAGCATGTAGTCAGCCTCGCCGCTGACATTGTGGCAGCTGAGGATTTCGGGAATCGCCTGGATGCGCTGCTCGAACTGGTCGAGCTGGCCATCGGTATGACTGGCAAACGATAGCTGCACATAGGCCATCACCTTGTAGCCCAGCTTGCGCCGGCTGAGGTTGGCCTGATAGCCGGCGATATAGCCTTCGCTCTCCAGCCGTTTCAGCCGTCGCCAGCACGGGGTTTCGCTCAGTGCCAGTTTTTCGGCCAGCCTGGCATTGCTCAGGCGGCCGTCTTGCTGCAGATGTTGCAGGATGGACAGGTCGATATTGTCGAGCTGCTCGCCTGGAGGAGTCTTTTCCATTTTGGCCTCTGACGGAAAAAGTCTGCTATCAGCATGTTTTTATGCGATGAAAATGGCAAGAATTTTTCCGCTTTGCTGCAGGAAACTATGTGTAGCCGTGGTGCTGGTGCAGCTTGCCCGCCACGACCGGGGCGCGCAGACCGGACACAGAACCGGCTGCCGCATCTGGCCCGCAAGGCCCGCCAACACCTAGAAGAGACAACACAAATGCAGACCAAAGCCGGACAGGGTTTTGCCACCCTCGCGATTCATCATGGTTACGACCCTTTGCAGCACGAGGGTTCGCTGACGCCGCCGATCTACCAGACGGCCACTTTCACCTTTGCCGATGTCGAGACCGGTGCCGCGCGCTTTGCCGGTGAAGATCCCGGCTATTTCTACACCCGCATTGCCAACCCGACGCTCAATCTGCTGGAAACCCGCATGGCAGCGCTCGAGGGCGGCGCCGCGGCGATTGCTTTCGGCTCCGGCATGGGCGCGGTGACCAGCACGCTGTGGACCTTGCTGCGTCCCGGCGACGAAATCATTGCCGACCGCACGCTGTATGGCTGCACCTTTGCCTTCATGCAGCATGGGCTGAAGGAATTCGGCATCAAGGTCACCACTGTCGACATGGCGCTGCCCGGCGAGCTGGAAAAAGCCGTCACCGCCGCCACCCGCGTGGTGTATTGCGAGTCGCCGGCCAACCCGAATATGAGGCTGGTCGATCTGGCGCAGGCGGCGCAAGTCTGTCGCCGCCACGGGGCGAAGTTGGTGGTGGACAACACCTATTGCACGCCGTATCTGCAGCAGCCGCTGGCGCTGGGTGCCGATGTGGTGCTGCATTCGGCCACCAAATACATCAACGGCCATGGCGATGTCACTGCCGGCATCGTGGTGTGCGCCGATGCGGCGCTGGCGCAGGAAATCCGCCTGAAGGGCCTGAAGGACATGACCGGCGCGGTGATGTCGCCGAACGATGCCAGCCTGATCCTGCGCGGCCTGAAAACGCTGGAGCTGCGCATGGAACGCCATTGCGACAACGCCGAGGCCGTTGCCGCGATGTTGCAGGCGCACCCGGCGGTCGAGGTTGTACATTTCCCTGGTCTGGCGTCCTTCCCGCAACACGAACTGGCCCGCCAGCAGATGAAGCGTTTTGGCGGCATGCTGGCATTCGAACTCAAGGGCGGGCAGGAAGCCGGCCGCCGCTTCCTGAACGCGCTGCAGCTGGTGCACCGCGCTGTCAGCCTCGGCGATGCCGAAAGCCTGGCACAGCATCCGGCCAGCATGACCCATGCGACGTACACCCCGGAAGAACGCGCCGCAGCCGGCATTGCCGAAGGGCTGGTGCGTTTCTCTGCCGGCCTCGAAAGCCAGGCTGACATCCTGGCCGACATCCGTCAGGCGCTGGCACAGGCGATGTGATCGTGTCGTCCGGCAGCCGGCGCTGCCGGGTTGGGGCCGCTGCCACGGGCGGCGGCCGGCAGGCTGCAAGGAAGAGTTCAATGAATGACAGAACCCGCCAGACACTGGCAGAGCACGATATCGACCCCGAAGAAACCGCCGAATGGTTGGCCGCACTGGCCTCGGTACTCGAGCACGACGGCCCGGCGCGCGCGCGTCAGTTGCTGGATAGTCTCGCGCAACAGGCCGCACAGGCGGCCATCGGCTGGCAGGCGCCGCGCCATACGCCCTTTATCAACACCGTTGCGGCCGAGGTGCAGCCGCCGTTTCCGGGTGATCTGGCCATCGAGGAAAGGTTGGCCGCATTGATGCGCTGGAACGCGCTGGCAATGGTAGTGCGTGCCAACAAGGCCTATGGCGAGCTGGGCGGCCATATCGCCAGCTATGCCAGTGCGGCCGATCTGTTCGAAGTCGGTTTCAACCATTTTTTCCGCGCCGGTGAAGCGGCTGGACGCGACGATCTGGTGTTCTTCCAGCCGCATTCCGCCCCCGGCGTGTATGCGCGCGCCTATCTCGAAGGCCGGCTGCAAGAGGACGATCTCGCCCATTACCGGCAGGAGTTGGCCGCCAGCACGCATGGCGCGCGCGGTCTGTGCAGTTATCCGCATCCGTGGCTGATGCCGGACTTCTGGCAGTTCCCGACCGGCTCGATGGGGCTGGGGCCGATCAGCTCGATCTATCACGCGCGCTTCATGCGTTATCTGCAACATCGCGGCTTGCTCGACACCGCACAGCGCCGCGTTTGGGGCGTGTTCGGCGATGGCGAGATGGACGAGCCGGAAAGCATGAGCGCGCTGACATTGGCGGCACGCGAGAAGCTCGACAATCTGGTGTGGGTGGTGAACTGCAATCTGCAGCGCCTCGATGGCCCGGTACGCGGCAACGGTCGCATCATCGACGAGCTGGAGGCGCTGTTTGCCGGTGCCGGCTGGAAGGTCATCAAGCTGGTATGGGGCTCGGACTGGGACGGCCTGTTTGCGCGCGACAGCGGCCAGGCCTTGCTGCAGGCGCTGGCGCAGACTGTCGATGGCCAGTTGCAGACCTTTGCCGCCAAGGATGGCCGCTACAACCGCGAGCATTTCTTCGGCCAGAATCCGCAGTTGGCCGCACTGGTGCAGGGGCTCAGCGATGGCGAGATCGACCGCCTCAAGCGCGGCGGCCACGATCTGGTGAAGATTTACGCCGCCTATCACGCCGCGTTGCAAGTCAGCGGCCAACCGGTGGTGATTCTCGCGCATACCAAGAAAGGCTATGGCATGGGCGAGGCCGGCCAGGGTCGCATGACTACCCACCAGCAGAAAAAGCTGGATGACAGCGACCTGCTGGCCTTCCGCGACCGTTTCGATCTGCCGCTCAGCGACGAACAGGCGACCGGCCTTGCCTTCTACCGGCCGGCGGCGGACAGCGCCGAAATGCGCTATCTGCAGCAACGCCGTGCCGCGCTCGGCGGTTACCTGCCGCGCCGCTTGCAGCAGGCAGAATGCTTGCCGGTGCCGCCGCTGGCCAGCTACGCCAACTTTGCCTTGCAGGCCGACGGCAAGGAAATGAGCACCACCATGGCCTTTGTGCGCATGCTCAGCAGCTTGCTGAAAGATGCGCAGCTCGGGCCGCGCATCGTGCCGATAGTCGCTGACGAGGCGCGTACCTTCGGCATGGCCAATCTGTTCCGCCAGATCGGCATTTATTCGAGTAGTGGTCAGTGCTACGAGCCGGAAGACATCGGTTCGATGCTCAGCTATCGCGAGGCCACCGATGGCCAGATTCTGGAAGAAGGCATTAGCGAAGCCGGCGCCATCAGCAGCTGGACGGCGGCCGCTACCAGCTATTCGGTGCATGGCCTGCCGATGTTGCCGTTTTACATTTACTACTCGATGTTCGGCTTTCAGCGCATCGGCGATGCGATCTGGGCGGCGGCCGACCAGCGCGCGCGCGGCTTTCTGCTTGGCGCGACGGCTGGCCGCACCACGCTGGGCGGCGAGGGGCTGCAGCATCAGGACGGCAGCAGCCTGGTGCAGGCAGCCAGCGTGCCGAACTGCCGCGCCTACGACCCGTGCTTTGCCGGCGAGCTGGCGGTGATTGTCGATTACGGCATGCGCCGCATGCTGGAGGCGCAGCACGACGAGTTCTACTACCTGACGATGATGAACGAGAGCTATGCCCAGCCAACCCTGCCCGAGGGCGTGGCCGACGACATCATCCGCGGCATGTATCGCTTCGGCCGGTTTGGTACGGGCGAGACGGCAATTCGTCTGCTTGGCTCCGGTGCGATCCTGCGCGAGGTGTTGGCCGCAGCCGAGTTGTTACAGCAGGACTGGGGCATCAGCAGCGAGGTGTGGAGCGTGACCAGCTACAGCGAGCTGGCGCGCGAGGCGGCGGCCAATGAGCGCACGCAACGACTGCAACCCCTGGCCGAGACACCGCCATCGCATCTGCAACAGTGCCTGGCCGGCAGTGCGCCGGTGCTGGCCGCCAGCGACTATGTGCGGGCTTGGCCGCAGCTGATAGCTGCCTATGTGGCAGCACCGTTCAGCGTGCTGGGCACCGACGGGTTTGGCCGCAGCGACAACCGCGCCCGGCTGCGGGCATTCTTCGAGGTCGATCGTCATCACATCGTGCTGGCCGCCTTGGGTGCCCTGCGCCAGCTGGGGAAAGTAAGTGCCGAAGACTGCGCGGCGGCACTGGCGCGTTATGCCATTGCGGATGCCGGCATGCCGCCGTGGTCGAGCTGAACAGGCCTTGCGGGCAGGCCGGAGACAGGCCTGCCATTTTCTGCCGCAAAAGGGCGATTTAAGCATGCAAAGCCGCGCGACAACTGGCAGAATCCTGCCATCCGGCGTGGCCATTGTGGCGCGCCTTCTGGCTCTCTATCGGTAATTGCCCTATGTCACATCTGCTTGTTCGCGGCGGTGCTCCGCTGCGTGGCCGTATCACCCCTTCTGCCAACAAGAATGCGGTTTTGCCCATCCTGTGCGCCACCTTGCTGACGCGCGAGCCGGTTACCCTGCATGGTGTGCCGGACATCACCGATGTGCGCAAGATCATCTCTGTTTTCAAGTCTTTCGGCAGTAGTGTCGAAGGCGGTCTGGACGGCGGCCCGCTGACCATCTGCCACGCTGACGCGCACTTTGATGCCGAAATCCATCACCTGCCGCAGGAAATGCGCTCGTCCATCATGCTGGTGCCGGGCCTGCTGGCTCGCTACGGCGCGGCGCGTATCGAAAGCGATGTACAGGGCTGCACCCTGGGCGCGCGCGAGATCGATCCGCATATCGACGTCTTCACCGGTTTTGGCAGCGTGGTCGAACCGCTGCCGGGCCGTATCAAGGTGATGGCACCGAACGGCCTGTCGGCTTTCAATCACTGGCCTGACTACGCCTCGGTAACCACTACCGAAAACTTCGTGATGTGCGCGGCGCTGGCCAAGGGTACAGCGGTGCTGACCAATGCCGCCTCCGAGCCGCACGTGCAGGAATTCTGCCGCTTCATGGCTGCCATGGGCGCCAAGATCGACGGCATCGGCACCTCGCGTCTGACGGTTGAAGGTGTGGAAAAGCTCAACGGTATCGAGTTCCACTTTGTCGAAGACTTCCACGAAGTGGTGACCTTCCTGGCACTGGGCGCGATTACCGGCGGCAATATCGAGGTGAAGAACAGCGCTCCGGAATTCTTCCCGCTGATCGACCGCACTTTTGCCAAGTTCGGCATCCGTATCGAGCACAAGGATGGCTGGTCTACCGCCCACTACGACGAGCTGCGCGTGGTCGAGCCATTCACCAAGAACATCCTGCCGAAGATCGAAGCCGCACCGTGGCCGTATCTGCCGGTTGACCTGCTGCCTATCTTCATCGCGCTGGGCGTGAAGGCACAGGGCAATATGATGTTCTGGAACAAGATTTACGACGGTGCCCTGGGCTGGACTTCCGAGTTGGGCAAGTTTGGCGCGCACGCCTTCATCTCCGACCCGCATCGCGTGGTGATCTTCGGCGGCAAGCAACTGACGCCGGCCGTGGTCGACAGCCCTTACATCATCCGTGTGGCGATTGCGCTGCTGATGCTGGCTTCCAGCATCGAAGGCACTTCGCGCATCCTGAATGCCGGCCCGATCCGCCGTGCCCACCCGCGTTTTGTAGAAAACCTGGTGAGCCTGGGCGCACAGATCGAGTGGCAGACCGAAGAAGACTGAGCGCCAGCGCGCGTTTCTTCTGAGCTCAGCAGATAAAAAGGTTGGCCGCATTGCGGCCAACCTTTTTTCATTTACAGCAGCGCTTCGATGGCGCTGCGCAGCGCCTCGGGCGGCGTGCGCGGGCCGAAGCGCGCGACGACCTGGCCCTCGCGATCGACCAGAAACTTGGTGAAATTCCACTTGATGCGGCGGCTGCCGAACAGCCCCGGTCGCGCCTGTTGCAGGTATTGCCACAGAGGGTGGGCGTGCTTGCCGTTGACCTCGAGCTTGGCCGACATCAGAAAGCTCACGCCGTAGTTTTTCTGGCAGAAAGCGCCGATAGCGGCGGCATCGCCGGGCTCTTGCTGGCCAAACTGGTTGCACGGGCTGCCGATGATGCTCAGGCCACGGGCGGCATAGGCCTCGTGCAGGGCCTGCAGGCCGGCAAATTGCGGGGTAAAGCCGCAGGCGCTGGCGGTATTCACCAGCAGCAGCACCTGGCCCTGATGACGGGCCAGCGGGATGTCCTCGCCGGCAAGGCCGGGCAGGGTGTATGGGTAAACACTCATGATGATGACTGACAAATTGAAGCGCGCATTGTGCACCGGCAAGGGACAGCTGCCCAGCTGGCCGCTGTCCTGATGATTATGCTTTGGATATTATTTACTAACAGATATTATTTTTCAGAATTAAATTGCTTTAATTTTGCTTTTTGCGCGCTTTTTCTCCTGTTATAGTCATTCGCGATGCCGGGTCACGAGCCGGGTACGACAAAAAATAATGGAGAGAAACGGATGAAGAAGCAGGTTTTGCTGTCCCTGCCATTGCTGACCATGCTGGTTGGCCAGGCTTATGCCAATACTGACGCCGAGTTGCGCGGTGCCTTTTTGCTGGGCAATACCGGCCCGGCGCTGACTGCCGCCTGCGAGGCGAATATCAAGACTATCGAGGCGGGGCTGGCGGATATCCGCAAGCTGCCGCTGAACAAGGTGAACGAAGCCGGCCTGCTGGCACGCTGGAACCAGGTCAGCGCCACGCTGCGCAGCACCTCGGGCACCGCCAGCCTGCAGAATGCCACCTCCACCGACAAGGCCGTGCGCGATGCCGGCAAGGACTGCATGCAGAAGCTGTCGGGCTTCTCCACCAATATGTATCAGGACGAGGCGCTGTATCAGCGCTTCCAGGCCTACAAGCCGGCCGATGCCTTCGAGACCGGCGTGCGTGAAGACATGCTGGACAGCTTCGTGTCGTCCGGCATTGCCCTGCCGGCCGACAAGCGTGCGCAGTTCAAGAGCCTGAGCGAGCAGATCACCAAGCTGGCCAGCGAATTCCGCGAAAACGTCGCCAATGACGAAAAGCAGGTAATCAGCCTGACCGCCAAGCAGGTGGACGGCGTGCCGGCGGCCTTCCTCGCGCGCATCCCGAAAAACGACAAGGGCGAGTACCAGTTCAAGCTCAACGGCCCGGCGCGCGAAAATATCGCGACTTACGCCAAGGACGCCAATGTGCGCAAGCAGTTCTTCCTGCTGGGCAACCAGCGTGGTGGCGAGCGCAACCTGGCGATTCTGGACGAGCTGCAGACTCTGCGCCGCCAGCAGGCGCAATTGCTCGGTTATGCCAGCTTTGCCGACTGGGCGCTGAAAGACCGCATGGCCGGCAATGTGAAGACGGTTAACGACTTCCTTGCCGATGTCAGCCAGAAAGTGGTGGCGCTGGAGAAAAAGGAAATCGCCGATCTGGAAAGCCTGAAAAAGGGCGACCCGGATGCTTTCCCCGGCAAGCTGGAGCGCTGGGATGTCGCCTACTACCAGAACAAGCTGAAAGAGCTGGATTACCAGCTCGATCAGAACGACGTGCGCAAGGCCTTCCCGAGCCAGATGGCGGTGGACTGGATGCTGGACGTGAGCAGCAAGCTGTATGGCGTGCGCTTTGCGGCCAACAGCAAGCTGCCGGTATGGCACGAAGAGGTGAAGGCTTACGACGTGTTTGACGGCAATGATTACGTCGGCAGCTTCTATGTCGATCTGTATCCGCGTGATGACAAATACGGCCACGCTGCCGCCTGGGGCGTGCGCAGCGTCTCTACCGAGCTGGGCAGCAAGCCGGTGTCGGTACTGGTAACCAACTTCGACCGCAATGGCCTGAACGTTAACGAGCTGGAAACCCTCTACCACGAATTCGGCCATGTGCTGCACGGCGTACTGTCCAAGACCCGTTACGCCTTCCACGGCGGCACCGCGGTGAAGCGTGACTTCGTCGAAGCCCCGTCGCAGATGTTCGAAGAATGGGCCTTCCGCCCCGAAACCGTGGCGCTGATGCCCAAGCCGGTAGACAAGGCGCTGCTTGGCAAGATCAAGGCCGCGCAAAACTACGGTGCCGGCATGCGTTACGCACGTCAGGCATTGTTTGCACGCTTTGACATGGCGCTGACCACGCCGGAAGCCAAGGGCACGCTGGCAACCTGGCAGGCAATGGAAAAGACCACGCTGCTGGGCCATGTTGACGGCACCCGTTTCCCGGCTGCGTTCAACCACATCGCCAGCGGCTACACCGCCGGCTACTACAGCTATATGTGGTCGGAAGTGATGGCGCTGGACATGCGTTCCGCCTTCGGTGACAACTTCATGGACGCCAAGGTTGGCAAGCGTTACCGCGACACCATCCTCGCGCGTGGCGGCGAAGAAAACCCGGCCAAGCTGGTAGAAGCCTTCCTCGGCCGCAAGCAGAATGCCGAAGCCTTCATCAAGCAGATCACCGGCAAGTAAGCGCAGCCTTGCGGCCAACCCTGGCCGTCAGCAGCAAAACCAAAGGGCAAGCTATGAGGCTTGCCCTTAAGTTGCTGGTGGAAGGATGGTGGCGGTGTTAATTTAGCCGGCTAAATTAAATAACATTCAAGCCACCGCTGAAAAGTGCTGCGGCAATATGTTTTGCACCATCTTTCACAAGGTCAAAGGTCATTGTTAAACCTTGCTCGGTAAACCGTCTTTTTGTCTTCTCCCACACCGTATCGCTACGAATCGCATCAAGAAATTCATGGCCATTCCAAGTTAATGACTTGGCAATAAAATCATGGGGAGAAGAGCCAATTGTTTTGGAAACCTGCCCATTCACTAACTGAGCCTCAATGAGCAGAGCCATGTGATAAGAAACTTCTGCAGCACGTTCAGGAGGAAAGTCACTCAGACGCACCATCTCAGTAGGTAGCGTGCATTCTTCGACTTTTACAAGCAACTCTCTGATGACATCCCAATCTCTTTTCATATGCACCTCATTACAGGTTTGTTATGTGCGATCTGGCAATAAATATTCCAATTGACTTGGGAGGGTATTGCTTTCACCGCGAATGATCAAGGTGTTGAGTGTTAGGTCTATGCCTCCCTCACTTCGGCTGCAACAAATCCCAGCGATTGCCATACAGGTCTTCGAATACCGCCACCGTGCCATAAGCCTCGTGGCGCGGGGTTTCGCAGAAATGCACGCCGGCAGCCAGCATGGCGGCGTGGTCGCGGGCGAAGTCGTCGGTCTGCAGGAATAGCCAGACGCGCTCGCCGGCTTGGGCGCCGATCAGCGCCTGTTGTGCCGGCGTGCTGGCGCGCGCCAGCACCATCGCGCAGCCGCCGCCAGGCGGGCTGATCACCACCCAGCGCTTGGCCGGCTCGGCGCGGTCTTCCAGTACGCTGAAGCCCAGCTTGTCGCGATACCAGGCAATGGCCTCGTCGTAATCGGCAACCAGCAGGGAGAAGCGCGAAATGAAGGCGGGCATGATTTATCCTTTCAGCTAGAGGGTGGCAGCAGCAGATGGGGCTGGCGGCCGGCAAGGCAAGCCCGCGCTTATCGAAGTCGCTGCATGCCATTTTGCTTTATGGCGTCATGTTCTACTATGCGTCATTCCCGATTCAACGAGCGCTGTCATGCCGAAAAAGCTGCTGTTACTGCTGGCCTGCTGGTCGACGCTGGCGCAGGCCCTCGACTACGAGGTGACGCTGGCGGCCCCGTCGACGCTGGAGCCGCTGCTGCGCGAGCATCTGGACCTGTTTGCGCTGCGCAATGACGAGGCACTGAGCGAGCAGGATCTGGCCAATATCGTGGCCGGTACCGAGGCCGAGGTGAAGAGCCTGCTGGAGACCGAGGGCTATTTCAGCCCGCAGGTGAAGGTTGGCCGCAAGGGGCAGCAGATCAGCGTGACGGTCGAGGCCGGTGCGCCGGTCATCGTGATGGATGTCGATGTGAACCTGCAGGGGCCGGTGCGCCAGCAGCAGGATTTCAGCCGTTTCCTGTCGAAAGTGATGGAAGACTGGGCGCTGCCCGATGGCGCGGTGTTCCGCCAGAGCGAGTGGGATGCCAGCAAGCGCGCCGCCTTGCGGCCGTTTTTGCGTGACCGTTTTCCGCAGGCGCGCATCACCCGCAGCGAGGTGAAGATCGACCCCGAAACGCGCCGGGCGGCGATCCGGCTGGATGTCGACAGCGGCCCGCTGCTGCGTTTCGGTGCCTTGCAGATTCAGGGCATGAGCCGCTATCCGCAACGGCTGGTCAGCGATATGGCCAGTTTCAATGCCGGCGACCCCTACCATCAGGACAAGCTGCTGACCCTGCAGGCGGCGCTGGAGGCCGACCCACATTTTACGGGCGTGGTCGTCGCGCCGCTGTGGGAAAACCTGCAGGGCGACACGGTGCCGGTCAGCGTGGAGCTGACCGAACAGAAACGGCAGAAGGTCGAGCTGGGCCTGAACTTCAGCACCGGCCAGGGGCCGGGCTTTCGCCTCGGTTACGAGCACTACAATCTGCTGCGTCAGGGTTATACCGGCTCCTTTGCCTACGACTGGAAAAAAGACAAGCAGCAGCTGGATCTGGGTCTGGGTTTTGCGCGCGACAACCGAGGCTATTCGCACAGCCTGAACTTGCAGCAAAAGCATGATGAAAGCGGCGGCACGGTGCTGGATACCCGCGAGATCGGCCTGTTCCGCATCCGCCAGCAAGACAATATCGAATCGCGCCTCGGCATCGAGTGGCTGCAGGACCGTGAACAGCTGGGCAGCGAGCTGCAGCGCGACAATGGCGCGCTGGTGCTGTCGGCCGGCTGGGCGCGGCGCGCGGTCGAGTCGGCCTTGCGGCCGCAGGACGGCTATCTGCTGGAAGGCAATATTTCCGGCGCGGTCGGCGGGCTGGCTTCCGATACGCGCTTTGTGCGGCTGTATGGCCGGGCTGCCTGGTATGTCAGCCCCAGCTTCATGCCGGGCACCTGGGTTGGCCGGCTGGAGCTTGGTCAGGTCTATGCGCAGAATGGCCAGCAAGTGCCGGCCTCGCGCCTGTTCAAGGCCGGTGGCGTTGGCAGCGTGCGCGGTTATGAAGACCAGGGCCTGGGCGTGCGCGATCCGGCCAGCGGCGTGATCAGCGGTGGTCGCGTGCTGGCCACCGGCTCGGTCGAATATCAGTACCCGATCAGGAAAGACTGGCGGCTGGCCGCCTTTATCGACGGCGGTGATGCCGCCGACAGCTGGCGCGACTGGCGCATGGCCAGCGGTTATGGCCTTGGCGTGCGCTGGTTAAGCCCGCTGGCACCGCTGGCGTTTGACCTGGGCTATGGCGACCGCGACAAGCGCTGGCGCTGGAACCTCAATCTCGGACTCGCTTTCTGATGCAGCCAACCCCCGACCCGCAACAAGGGCAAACTCCCGAGCCGGAAGCGGCCGCGGCCAAACCTGCCGCCAAGGCCCGCCGTCGCCGCTGGCCGTGGCTGCTGGCCATCTTGTTTTCTACCCTGCTGTTTGTCGTCGCCAGCCTCGCCTGGCTGACCGCCAGCGAGCAAGGCTTTGCCCAGCTGTGGCGGGCGGCCGAGCGCATCAGCAAGGGCCAGCTGCAGGTTGGCCGCAGCGAGGGCACGTTGTGGCATGACTTCGTGCTGCACGATGTACGGCTGCAGCAGGGCGGACAGCAGACGCGGCTGAGCCGGCTGGCGTTGTCGTGGCAGCCGCAGGCGCTGTGGCAGAGCCGCTTGCAGATTGCCGAGCTGGCGCTGGGCGATGTGCTGATCAGCGGCAGCAGTGGCGAACCGGGCCAAGCGCCGCAAGCGCCCGCCTCGCTGGCCTTGCCGCTGGATGTCCAGCTCGACCGCTTCAGTCTCGCCAGCTTGAGGTTGGCCGCGGACAAGCCGCCCGTGCTGCAGCATCTGCAGCTGGGCTACTTCTATCAGCAGGGCCAGCACGCGCTGGTGTTGCAGCAGGTCGACAGCCCCTGGGGCCGCCTGCATGCCTCGCTGGCGCTGGCCGACAGCCGGCCGTTTGCGCTACGTGGCCAGCTGGATTACCGCGGCGTACTCGAAGGCGTAGCCACCAGCGGCCAGCTGCAATTGCAGCAGGACTTGCTGCAGCCGGCGCTGGTCGGCACCGTCAGCGCGCTGGGCCTGTCGGCCGAGCTGAAAGCCGGACTCGCGCCGTTTGCGCCGCAGGCGCTGCAACGCCTGCGCCAGCTGGATGTGCGCCTGGGCGGCATCAACCCGCAGGCGCTGAATCCGGCCTGGCCCAAGGCCGAGCTCGCGCTGGGTGTGCAGCTGACGCCCAAGGGCAGCGAGCAGATCGAGGGCGGCCTGTCGCTGATCAACTATCAGCCGGGGCCGGCCGATCGTGCGCAATTGCCGCTGTCGCTGCTGTTTGGCGATTTTCATGTGGCTGGCGAGCGGCTGAAACTCGGCGGTATCACCGCGAAGCTGGGCGATGGCGAGGTGGTGCTGGACGGCAGCCTCACCGCGCAAAAGCCGGCGCTGCGCCTGACGCTGAAGCAACTGGACAGCCAGCAGTTGGCCGCCGGTCTGCCCAGCCACCGCATCAATGGCGAGCTGGCGCTGGCCGGCAGCTGGTCGCTGCCGCGGCTGGACGCGAAGCTGAAAAACCGCGATCTGGCCTTGAGCGGCCGCGTGCTGCGGCGTGACAGCCAGAGCTGGGCCGCCGAAAAACTGCAATTGCAGACCGGTGCCGGTAGCCTGCTGCTGGATGCACTGTGGCAGCCGCTGAGCCAGGCGCTGCAGCTGAAAGGCGAGCTGAAAAACCTTAATCCGGCCGTGCTGGCACCCAGCCTGCCGCAGGGCAATATCAATGGCCGGCTGAATACCGAGCTGAGCCTGCAGGGGCAGAGCAGCGGCAAGCTGGATTTGCAGCTGAGTGCCGGCACGCTGAGTGGTGCGCCGCTCGGTGGCCAGCTGCAAACCCGCTGGCAGGGTATGCGCGTGCAGGGTTTGCAGGCCGATTTGCGCTTGGGTGGCAATCGCCTGCAGGGTAGCGGCAGCTATGGCCAGCCCGGTGATGTGCTGAAGCTGTTGCTGGATGCACCGAATCTGGCGCTGCTGGGGCCGGCCTTTGCCGGCCGCATCCAGGGCGGGCTGGATGTTTCGGGCGTGCCGCAACGGCCGCAACTCAAAGCCAGCCTGCAGGCGCGTGACTTGCGCCTGCCGGGCGCGCTGGCTGCGGCCAACCTGCAGCTGGAGGCCGAAAGCGGCATCCAGCAGGACAGTCCTTTCCGTGTGCAGCTCAATGGCCGCGACATCCAGCAAGGCGAGCTGCGTCTGGCGCAGCTGACGCTGCAGGCGGATGGTCTGCGGGCGGCGCACAAGCTGGCCTTGCAGGCGCAGGCGACTGCCGCCGGCAAGCCGCTGAATGTCCAGCTGCAACTGCAGGGTGGCCTGCAGGCCGGGCAACTGGCGTGGCAGGGCGAGCTTCGCCAGCTGCAATTGGGCGGCCTGCTGCCGCTGCAGTTATTGCAGCCGGCCAGCCTGCAACTGGCGGCCGACCGCGTGCGACTGGGTGCGGCGCGCTGGCAGGCGCTGGATACCCAATGGCAACTCGAAGACAGCGGCTGGCAGGCGGGGCAGGGCGTGTATAGCCGTGGCCGCGTCAACCAGCTGGCACTGGCGGCGCTGCGGCCGTGGCTGGACATCCCGCTGAAGCAGGATCTGGTGTTTGCTGCCGACTGGGCGATCCAGCCGGGACAAGGTTGGCCGCAAGGTCAGCTGAATCTGCAGCGCAGCGCCGGTGATGTCTGGCTGCCGATCAAGGGCGAGCAGCAGGCGCTGGGCCTGCGCGAGCTGCGTTTGCAGCTGGGCAGTGGCCCACAGGCGCCGTTTAATGCGCTGTTGAACAGCCGTTACGGCCAGCTGCAGGCGGATGGCCGACTGGGCTGGGGCCAGGGCGAAAATATCGCGGCAACGCCGCTGGACGGAACGGTCAGGCTGAATCTGCCGGATCTGGCGCTGGCGCAGCCGTGGCTGAATACCGGCATGAATGTGCAGGGCCGGCTGCAGGCCAATCTGCGGCTGGGCGGTACCTTGGCCGCACCGTTGCTGGATGGCAGCCTCAGTGGCCAGCAGCTCGCGTTCAGCGAGCGCCGCAACGGTATTTATCTGCGCGATGGCCAGTTGCAGGCCCGTTTCAGCGGCCAGCAATTGCTGATCGACAGCCTGCGTTTCGGCAAGGGCGAGCTGTCGGGCAGCGGCCGTATCGGCCTGAATGCCGCGCAGCCCGAGGTCTTGCTGCTGTTTGACTTCCGCCGCTTCACCCTGCTGGAGAAACCCGGCCGCCGTTTGCTGGTGTCCGGCCGCAGCCAGATCGAGGTGAAGGAGCAGGGCATCACCCTCGGCGGCGAGCTGACGGTGGACGAGGGGCGGATCGACCTGCCGCGGCTGGGCAGCCCGAAACTGTCGGATGACGTGATCGTGCTTGGCCGCGAGGTGATAGACGATGGCGGCAACCGCTGGCCGCTGGCGCTGGACATGACGATACGGCTGGGTGACAGCCTGCGTTTTGCCGGTAACGGGCTGGAAGCCTGGCTGGCCGGCGATGTGCGGCTGCTGGCACCGCGTGGCGGCACCTTGCAGGCTCGCGGCCAACTGCGTATCGAGCGCGGTCGTTTCAAGGCTTACGGTCAGGATCTCGACATCAGCCGTGGTGTGGTGACCTTCAATGGCGCGCTGGATAATCCGACGCTGGACATCCGTGCTACGCGGCGCGGCTCGCCGGTTGGTGCCGGTGTCGAGGTGGCAGGCTCGGTGTTCAATCCGGTGGTGCGGCTGGTGGCCGAAGAGCCGATGTCGGAAAAAGACCGCCTGTCGTGGCTGATGCTGGGCCGGGCGGCCGGGCCGGGCGAGAAGGATGGTGCGGTGGCCGGGGCGGCCGCCGGCGGCATGCTGGCCGGGCTGATCAACGAGCAATTCGGCCTGTTTGACGATATCGGTGTCGGCTCGCGTCCGGCCAGTACCAGCAGCAGCGGGGTGATCAACCCGGCCGAACAGGTGGTGACGCTGGGCAAGCAGCTGACGCGCGAGCTGTATGTCGGCTACGAGTTTGGCCTGCGCAGTGCCGAGCAAGCGCTGAAAGTCAGCTACCAGCTGTCGCGCAGCCTGTCGCTGATCGGTCGTGCCGGCCGCAACAGCGATGGTGAATTGCGTTACACCCTGCGTTTCGACTGAGGCTGATCAGGTGTGAAACAGCAAGGGCTGTCGCCTGCGGCGACAGCCCTTGCTGTTTGCGGCCAACCCTGGCTGACGGTTTATTCTGCTGCAGTCTCGTTGCTGTCGGCGGCGCTTGTTTCGGCGTGGCGGGTGATCAGCGCCTGTGCCTGCTCCAGCGGCAGCGGCCGGCCGGTGAGGAAGCCCTGCACGCTGTCACAACCGAGTTCGATCAGCGCGGCCAGTTCGTCTTCGGTTTCGACGCCTTCGGCCAGCGCTTCCATCTCGAGGTTGCGCGCCAGCGTGATGATGGCCGAGACAATCGCGGCGTTGTCCTTGTTGTGCTGCAGCTCGCGCACGAAGGAGCGGTCGATCTTGACCGTGTCCGGCGCGAAGTTTTTCAGATAGGCGAGACTCGAATAGCCGGTGCCGAAGTCGTCTACCGCCAGTCGCACTCCCATCTGTTTCAGCGTTGACAGTTGCTGGCGTACCGGGCCGGCGTAGTCGATCAGCGTGCTCTCGGTGACTTCAAGCTCCAGCAGCCCGGCTGGCAAGCCGCTTTGGCGCAGCGCGTCGGCCACATCGGCGCTGAAGTCGCCATGGCCCAGCTGCCGTGCCGAAACATTGACCGCGATGATCAGCGACTGGCCGGCGCGATGCCAGCCGGCCGCGGTCAGACAGGCCTGACGCAGAATCCACAGCCCCAGTTCGTTGATCAGGCCACTGTCTTCGGCCACAGGGATGAAGCGTACCGGCGGGATGATGTCGCCAGCCTCGTTGCGCCAGCGCACCAGCGCCTCGAAGCCGCCGAGCTGGCGGCCGGGCAGGCTGAACTTGGGCTGGAATTCGAGATGGAATGACTGGGTGGCAATCGCGCTGCGCAGCTGGTTTTCCAGCAGCAGGCGCTCGCTGACTTCGGCCGTCATCGAGGCATTGAAGAAACGGTAGGTATTGCGGCCGGCCGCCTTGGCTTCGTACATCGCGAGGTCGGCGTTTTTCAGCAGGCTGTCGGTGGTATCGCCATCGCCGGGGGCAATCGCGATGCCGATGCTGGCACCGATGCGCAGGGTGTGGCCTTCGACATCGAAAGGCTGCTGCATGATTTCGAGCACACGTTCGGCAATCATGCCGGCCTGGGCGCTGTTCTCCAGCTCGGGCAGGATCATCACGAATTCGTCACCGCCGGTGCGGCCAACCGTGTCCATCTCGCGCAGCACATGCTGGGTGCGCTGGCCGACCTGGCGCAACAGCGCATCGCCGGTGGCGTGGCCCAGGGTGTCGTTGACGTTCTTGAAACGGTCGAGATCCATGAACAGCACCGCCAGCCGGTGCTTGTTGCGCTTGGCCAGATTCAGCGCCTGCTGCAGGCGGTCGTTCAGCAGCATGCGATTGGGCAGGTCGGTCAGGTAATCGTATTCGGCCAGACGCTGCACCTGGCGCTCGGTCGCCTTGCGTTCGCTGATGTCGGAGAACAGCGCGACGTAGTGGATGATCTCGCCGCGGTCGTTTTTCACCTGATTGATGGTCAGCCACTCTGGGTAGAGGTCACCGTTCTTGCGGCGGTTCCAGATTTCGCCACGCCAGCGGCCACGGGCGCGCAGTTGCGACCACATGCTGTCAAAGAAGCTGTGATCGTGCTTGCCCGAGCTCAGCATGCTCGGCCGGTTGCCGATGGCTTCGTCGGCGCTGTAGCCGGTGATTTCGCTGAAGGAGCGGTTAACGGCAATGATGCGCGCCTGGGCGTCGGTAATCAGGATGGCCTCTGAGCTGGCGGCAAACACGGTGGCGGCCAACTGCAGCTGGCGCTCGTCGGCGAGGCGCGCCGAGATATCGCGCACGGTGGCGCAGCGGTAGCGTTCGCCCTGGTAGTCGAGCACGCTGAGGCTGACATCCAGCGTCAGTTCCTGGCTGGCCAGAGGCAGGGTGCAGTAATGGTTGCGCAGGTCCTGGCGAAACAGCACCGGCAGCATCTCTTGCAGCCGGGCACCAAACAGGCGGCGTGCCGCCTCGTTGCAATAGGCAATCTGGCTCTGGCTGTCGAGCATGATGATGGCGTCGGCGGCGCTGTCGCTCATATAGCGGGTGAGTTCGATTTCGCGTGCCTTGTCGCTCAGTTGTTTGGCATTGGCTTTCAGCTCGTTGCGGTACTGGCCGATCAGCATGCGCAGCCAGCGGCTGAAATACACCGAGAACAGCCAGGCCAGACAGATGGCGACGGTGAGAATCAGCAGGGTGGTCAGCACGCGTTGGCGGGTGGACTCCTCCAGCAGGCGGCCATCATTGACGGTGTTTTGCTGCAGCATATTGTCCGGCAGGATGGTCAGGACACGCCATTGCCAGGACGGCACGCTGGCGGCATAGGCGGTCATGCGGGTGCCGTTCTGGCTAAAACCGAGAAAGCTGCCGTTTTCCATGGCGGCCAACTGTTTGAGCAGCGCCGGCTCGCTGACCGACTGTTGCTGTTTGCTGCCCAGCTGGCGCACCTGGCCCTTGGCATCAATCACCAGCAGATAGCCGCCATCGCCGATCTGCATCTGTCCGAGAATGTCCAGCCCTTGTCTTTGCAGGTCTTCCTCGACATTGCTGACATATTCACCAGCCCCGATCAGCCAGCCCAGCTCGTCAAAGCGGCGCGAGTAGGTGATTTTCTCGCTCATGACCTTTTCGCCGGGGCGGAACCAGCGGTAGCTGGCATAGCCGCGCGCCTCGGGGTTGTCGACCGAGCGGATCAGCTCGCGCATGATGAAGGTGCCCTTGTCGTCGCGATTGTCGAGCAGGCTCTTGCCTTCGAGTCCGGGCGAGGTCGGCAGCAAGACACACTGGCCTTGCAGGGTGTCGATGAAGAAGTAGCCGCGGCCATCAAAAAAACGCAGCGGGCGCAGCGCTTCGGTAATCAGTCTGGCGGTCGCCTCGCGGCCGAGGCTGGCGTGGTTTTGCCGGTAGATCGAGCTGGCCATGTCATAGGCCTGGTCGACCTGCTCGCGCAGGCGCTGGCGCAGGATGCCGTGGGTCTGCTTGTACATCGCTTCCAGCTGCATGCCGGCATGATCGCCATAGGCGCGCAGGAATAGTTGGCCGCGATGCAGAGTTTCGCGCTGCAGCTGGGCGCTGTTGTCCTGGTAGTCGCGCCACTGCTGGTAGAAAAAGTAGCTGGCCAGAATCAGCACCACCGTCAGCACCGCGCCCAGCATGCCGGCAAGCTGCAGTCGGGCGAGTTTGTGCTGATCTAGATTCATGATGCTTTCTCGGTTTGAGCGGCTTTGCAGTATAGGGGTGTCAATTAAGGCCAAGCTTGATAATTATCAGTGCAGTTGGCCGCTTTCGGCTACAATGCGCGCCGGGAAGCAGGACAGACAGCCGCCGCGTGAGCAATCACGGGGAGGAAAGTCCGGGCTCCGCAGGGCAGGATGCTGGCTAACGGCCAGGCGCCGCGAGGCGACGGAAAGTGGAACAGAGAGCTGAACCGCCGATGGCTGGCCGCACCACCGCAAGGTGAGGCGGCGCGCCGACAGGGCAGAATACGCACTGCTTACAGTGTACGTTCTGCACGAGTACTGCAAGTCAGTCCGCTGTCGGCACGGCACAGGCAAGGGTGAAAAGGTGCGGTAAGAGCGCACCGCGGACGTAGCGATACGCACGGCAGGCTAAACCCCATCCGGAGCAAGACCAAATAGGGGTACATTGGCGTGGCCCGCGCTGTACCCGGGTAGGTTGCTTGAACCTGTTGGTAACGACAGGTCTAGAGGAATGGCTGTCCAACGACAGAACCCGGCTTACCGGCCTGCTTCCCCCACTCACACCTGCAAATTCTTGCCGCTTTGTCAATGTGGTTTTGCCTATTTTTTAGGCAAAAATGTCTTTTACCGCCCGGCCAAAAGACAGTACAATTGCCGCCCTTCATCCATCCATGTCTTTCTTTTTGCAATGCAAATCGGCCCTTACCTGCTCAAGAACCGTCTGATCGTCGCGCCCATGGCGGGTGTTACCGACCGGCCGTTCCGCATGCTGTGCAAGAAGCTCGGGGCAGGCATGGCTGTGTCGGAGATGATCACCGCCAACAAGGCCTTGTGGACTACCCCCAAGACCTTGCGCCGCGCCAACCACGAAGGTGAAGTCGAACCCATTGTGGTGCAGATCGCCGGTGGCGATGCGCAGCAGCTGGCAGACGCCGCCCGGCTGAATGTCGAGCACGGCGCGCAGATCATCGACATCAATATGGGTTGCCCGGCCAAGAAGGTGTGCAATGTTGCCGCGGGTTCGGCGCTGCTGCGCGACCTCGACAACGTTGGCCGCATCCTCGACGCGGTGGTGAAGGCGGTGGATGTCCCGGTCACGCTGAAGACACGCACCGGCTGGAGCCGCGAAGTGAAGACCGCGCTGCAGGTGGCGCGCATGGCCGAAGACGCCGGCATTGCCTCGCTGGCATTGCATGGCCGCACGCGTGAAGACATGTACAAGGGTGATGCCGAGTACGACACCATCGCCGCCGTCAAGCAGGCGGTGCGCATACCGGTGGTGGCCAATGGCGACATCGACAGCCCGCAAAAGGCGAAGCTGGTGCTGGAGCACACCGGTGCCGACGCGATCATGATCGGTCGCGCCGCGCAGGGCCGGCCGTGGATTTTCCGCGAGATCCAGCATTATCTGGAGACCGGCGAGCTGTTGCCGCCGCCGCGCATTGCCGAGATCCAGGCCATCATGCACGCGCATCTGGTCGAGCTGTATGACTTTTACGGCGAGTACAGCGGCTGCCGTATCGCGCGCAAGCATATTGCCTGGTACACCAAGGGTCTGCGCGGCAGCAATGAGTTCCGCCAGCAGATGTATGCACTGGAAGACACCGGCAGTCAGCTCGTGGCTGTCAGCAATTATTTTGACCAGCTGGCGAGCTTCTCCGACCGGCTGGAATACGAAAAGACCACGCCGGAAACGGACGAGGGCGCTGCAGAGCTTGCAGTGGGTCAATAAACCGAAAATAAAAACGGCAAATCATGCACAACAATAACGACGATATTGCGTACAGCGTTCGTAATGCGATGGAACAGTATTTCCGCGATCTGGATGGCGAGGCGCCCTCGGCTATCTATGATATGGTGCTGGCCCGGGTGGAAAAGCCCTTGCTGGAAGTGGTATTGCACCACACGCAGGGCAACCAGACCCGCGCTGCCGAAATGCTCGGCCTGAATCGTAATACCTTGCGCAAGAAGATGAAGTGTTACGACATGATTTGACGACAAGCCACCCGTGCAAACGGGTGGCTTTTGTTTTGCCTGCAATACCGAACTCCCCTGCAAGGCAGGGGCGGGGGATGGGATCACTTTTTAGTTGTAACGGCAGCTGCGGCTGCCCCTGTTAATTTGAAAGCGGTAGAAAACCATGACCAAGATCGAACGTGCGCTGATCAGCGTTTCCGACAAGACCGGTGTTCTGGAGTTTGCCCGGGCTCTGGCCGGCTTTGGCGTTGAAATCCTCTCCACCGGCGGTACAGCCAAGTTGCTGCGCGACGAAGGCGTGCCGGTAATCGATGTTTCCGATTACACCGGCTTCCCGGAAATGCTGGATGGCCGTGTCAAAACCCTGCACCCGAAAGTCCACGGCGGCATTCTGGGCCGTCGCGACCTGCCCGAGCACGTTGCCACCATGCAGGAGCATGGCATCGGCAATATCGATCTGGTGTGCGTGAACCTCTACCCGTTCGAAGCCACCATCGCCAAGGCTGACTGTCCGCTGGAAGATGCCATCGAGAACATCGACATCGGCGGCCCGACCATGGTGCGCTCTGCCGCGAAAAACTGGCAGCACGTCGCCATTGTCACCGACGCTGCAGACTACAGCGCGCTGGTTGAAGAGATGCAGGCCAACGCCGGCCAGCTGTCCAAGCTGACCCGCCTGAGCCTTTGCAAGAAAGCCTTCACCCACACCGCCGCTTACGATGGTGCGATTTCCAACTACCTGACCAGCCTGGCCGAAGGTGTGGACGCCGGCGTGCCAGACCGCGCTGCTTTCCCGAACCGCCTGAACGCGCAATTCGTCAAAGTGCAGGACATGCGCTACGGCGAAAACCCGCACCAGGCGGCGGCGTTCTACCGCGACCTGCATCCGGCCGCCGGCAGCATTGCCAACTACCGCCAGCTGCAGGGCAAGGAACTGTCCTACAACAATATCGCTGACGCCGATGCGGCATGGGAAGCGGTGAAGACCTTCGACGCGCCGGCTTGCGTGATCGTCAAGCATGCCAACCCGTGCGGCGTGGCCGTGGCTGGCGACACCCTGTCGGCCTATCGTCTGGCGTTTGCCACCGACACCACCAGCGCCTTCGGCGGCATCATCGCCTTCAACCGTCCGGTAGATGCCGAGACCGTTGAAGCGGTAACCGGCCAGTTCCTGGAAGTGCTGCTGGCCCCGTCCTTCACCGAAGAAGCCAAGGCCATCATCGCCGCCAAGAAAAACGTGCGTGTGCTGGAGATTCCACTGGAAGCCGGTGCCAACCATTTCGAGCTGAAGCGCGTGGGTGGCGGTGTGCTGGTACAGACGCCGGATATCCGCAACGTTGGCCTCGACGAGCTGCGCGTGGTGACCAAGCGTCAGCCGACCGAGCAAGAACTGTCCGATCTGCTGTTCGCCTGGCGCGTCGCCAAGTATGTGAAGTCCAACGCCATCGTGTTCTGCAAGAACGGCCAGACCGCCGGTATCGGCGCCGGCCAGATGAGCCGCGTGGACTCTACCCGTATTGCCGCGCGCAAGGCGCAGGATGCCGGCCTGAGTCTGATCGGTGCGGTCGCCTCGTCTGATGCCTTCTTCCCGTTCCGCGACGGTATCGACGTGATTGCCGAGCAGGGCATCAAGGCCATCATCCAGCCGGGTGGCTCGATGCGTGACGAAGAAGTGTTTGCTGCCGCCGACGAGCATGGTATTGCCATGGTACTGACCGGCGTGCGTCATTTCCGTCACTAAGAGCCGAGTGGCAAAGCTGCCGCGGTCGCCTGGCCGCTGGCAGCAAGAGATTGCCTGCAAGCTTGGCCGCCGCTGCGGCCAAGCTTTATCCCTTGAAAGAGAGCGATAGATGAAAGTACTCGTAATCGGTTCCGGTGGCCGCGAGCATGCACTGGCCTGGCGTATTGCCCAGTCTTCGCGTGTTTCCAAGGTATTCGTGGCACCGGGCAATGCCGGCACCGCACTGGATCCGCACCTGAGCAATATTGCGGCCAACGATGTGCAAGGCTGGCTGGATTTTGCCCTGCAAGAAAAGATCGAACTGACCGTGGTCGGCCCCGAAGCGCCGCTGGCTGCCGGCGTGGTAGATGCCTTCCGTGCCGCCGGCCTGAAGATTTTTGGCCCGACGCAGTTCTGCGCCCAGCTGGAAAGCTCCAAGGATTTTGCCAAGGCCTTCATGCAGCGCCATGGCATTCCGACTGCCGGCTATGAAACCTTCAGCGATGCCGCTGCTGCCCATGACTACGTTGGCCGCAAGGGCGCGCCTATCGTGATCAAGGCCGATGGTCTGGCTGCCGGCAAGGGCGTGGTGGTGGCGATGACGCTGGATGAGGCGCACGCCGCCATCGACGACATGCTGGTCGGCAACAAGATGGGCGATGCCGGCGCGCGCGTGGTGATCGAGGATTTCCTGCAGGGCGAGGAAGCCAGCTTCATCGTGATGGTCGACGGCGACAACGTGCTGGCGATGGCCACCAGCCAGGATCACAAGCGTCTGCTGGACGAGGACAAGGGCCCGAACACCGGCGGCATGGGTGCTTACAGCCCGGCTCCGGTGGTGACGCCGGAAATCCACGCCCGCGTGATGCGCGAGATCATCCTGCCGACCGTGCGCGGCATGAAGGCCGATGGCCACAGCTATACCGGCTTCCTGTACGCCGGCCTGATGATCGATGCCGACGGTAATCCGTTCACCATCGAGTTCAACTGCCGCTTTGGCGACCCGGAAACCCAGCCTATCATGGCGCGCCTGAAGTCCGACTTCACCGTGCTGCTGGAGGCGGCGGTCAACGGCAAGCTCGACAGCGTCGAGGCCGAGTGGGATCGTCGCGTGGCACTGGGTGTGGTACTGGCGGCCGAAGGCTATCCGGAAGCGCCGCGCAAGGGCGATGTGATCAGCGATATTCCGGCCAATACCGCCGACACCATGACCTTCCATGCCGGCAGCACCTTTAATGCCGAGCAGCAGCTGGTAACCAATGGTGGCCGCGTGTTGTGCGTGGTAGGTCTGGGTGACAGTGTGAAGCTGGCACAGCAGAAAGCCTACGCGGTAGCCGACGAGATCCGCTTCGCCGGCAAGCAGCTGCGCCGCGATATCGGTAATCGTGCGCTGAACCGCCAGAAGTAAATCTTGCTGTTGCAGTGAAAACGGCACCTGCGGGTGCCGTTTTTTATGTCTTGTTGATGGCCGCCAGCGTGCTTTTGCGGCCAACTTTACGGCGCGCTCTCTAATCTTGGGCTGTGTTCATCACGGAGCAAGATCATGAGTCTGACAGTGTTGAAATCCTGGGCTGTGGCCTGGCGTCGTTACTGGCGACACGAGCGTCGCAGTTATTGCCGTATTGCCTACTGGCTGGGCCGTCTTGGTCAGTCGGAGGCACAATGCCTGCGCTGTCAGGCCTGGCATGCCAAGCCGCCACAAGGGCCGCAGGTGGGCAAACACTGATTTGTCTCAATTTGTGCGGGGCGGCAGCTACACTCATAGCTGGGTGTAAACGAGAGGTCGCATCATGAACAAGATCCTGCCATTGGTGCTGATTTCCGCCTGTGCCCTGAGTGCCGGTGCCGACACCGGTGCGGCAACCCTGAAGCTGCTGACCGAAGAATACCCGCCTTTCAATATGACGATGCCCGGTGGGCAGGTTGGCGGCCTGTCTAGCGGCATCGTGCGCGAAATGATGAAGCGCGCCAGCCAGCCCTACCAGATCGAGCTGTTGCCGTGGTTGCGTGCTTTCAACCGCGCGGTACTCGAAGACAATACCTGCGTGTTTTCCACGACGCGGACCGAGCAGCGCGAGGGCCAGTTCCGCTGGGTTGGCCCTATCGTCGAGAATCCGTGGGTGCTGTATGCGCGCAAGAACGATACCCGTCAGCTCAGCTCGCTCGAGTCGGCACGGCCCTATCGTATCGGTGGCTACGCTGGCGATGCTGTGGCGCAATACCTGATTGCGCGCAATTTCGATGTCGATATGGCTAATAGCGATGTGCAGAATGTGCGCAAGCTGCAGGCAGGCCGCATCGATTACTGGGCCACCGGCAAATACAGCGGGGAGCGTTATCTGGCCAACGAAAAGGCTGACAATATCGTGCAGGTGCTCACCTTCAACACGACCTTCATGTATCTGGCCTGCAACCGGCATCTGCCGGATGCCACCTTCCAGAAGCTCGACGCGGCGCTGCGCAGTATGCAGAAAGACGGTTCCGCCGCTAAAATCACCGCCCAGTATCTGAATCCCTAGTGCCGGTCCGCGTGGCTGGTGCCCAGCCAGCGGAGCGTGTATGACCCGATCAGCCAGTGCCGCCATGCAGCGGGCCGCCAGAGCACGTTTTCGTGCCGGCGGCGTACTGGGCTATGCGACAGAGTCGTGTTTTGGTCTGGGCTGCAACCCGTTTGATGTCCGCGCCATTCGCCGCATCCTGGCGCTCAAGCGACGACCCAATCACAAGGGTCTGATCGTGATTGCGGCCAACCTGGCGCAATTGGAGCCGCTGGTTGGGCCGCTGAGCCCGCAACAGCAGGCATTACTGGCACAATACTGGCCCGGCCCTTATACCTTTTTGCTGCCGGCGGCAGACAAGGTGCCGGCGCTGCTGCGCGGTCGCCATCAGCGGCTGGCTGTGCGCGTCAGTGATCACGCCGATGCGGCCGCGCTGTGCCGCATGCTGGGTTCGGCACTGGTCTCGACCTCGGCCAATCTGGCGGGGAAACAGTCGTTAAAATCCGCAAAGGCCTGCCGTCGGGTATTTGGTGATAAGGTACTGACCTTGTCCGGACGTGTCGGCAAACGCCGCAAGCCATCAACCATTATTGATCTGGAAACGGGGCGCATACTGCGCTGACCCTGGGGAGTAAACGTGCAAGAAATTTCGGTAATCAGCCTGATCATGGAGGCAAGCCTGCTGGTGCAACTGGTGATGGCTGGCCTGCTGCTGCTGTCGCTGGTGTCCTGGGGCATCATTTTCAACAAGCTGACGGTGCTGCGGCGCGCGCGTCTGGCAACCATGGCTTTCGAACAGAAATTTTGGGGCGGCTCGGACCTGAATGCCCTGTATGAAAATGGCCGTCGCGGCGGCGAGCCGGACGGCGTGGAAAAGCTGTTCCAGGCCGGTTTTGCCGAGTTCCAGAAATTGCGCCGCCAGGGTGGGGTGGAAGTATCTGACCAGCTGGATGGCGCGCGCCGGGCGATGCGTGCCGCCGCCCAGCGCGAACTTGATGCGCTGGATCACCACAACAGCTTCCTGGCCACGGTAGGTTCGGTCAGCCCGTATATCGGCCTGTTCGGCACTGTGTGGGGCATCATGCATTCGTTTATCGGTCTGGGTAATGCCGGTCAGGCCACGCTGGCGACAGTGGCACCGGGTATTGCCGAGGCGCTGATCGCCACGGCTATCGGCCTGTTTGCCGCGATTCCTGCAGTGGTGGCGTACAACCGTTTTGCGGCCGATGTCGATCGTCTGGCCGGCCGTTTTGATTCGTTCATGGAAGAGTTCTCGAACATCCTGCAGCGACTGGCCGTGCGCTGAAGCCGGGTGTTCCCGTTAAAAAGGCCGCTGTCCCAGCGGCCTTTTTCAGTATTTGAGCAGCTCGATATGTTGCGGCGGGTAGTAGTCGGGTGCCCAGCGCTGAACCAGCTGCTGCAGGCTGCCATCCTGTTTCATGTTGCTGAGCGCCTGTCGCCAGCGCTCGATCTGCGCGCTGTCGCTCTGGCGTGAAAAACCGAGATAGAGGTCGTATTCGTATAGCGTGCGAACGCTGCTGAGTCGCTGGCCGCCAGCGAATTGCTGCTGGATGCTGGCGGTCAGGTTATCGGTAGACCACAGCAGGGCGCGGCCGGATTGCACCAGTTTGGCAGCCTGATCGTTATCGCTGACGCGGTAGACGCGAAAGCCGGCCTGCTTGGCCATGATTTCACCGTTGCTGCCGCTTTCGGCTACGGTCGACAGCCCCAGCATCTGCGCGCCCAGCTGCTGTATGCGCGCTGCCTGGCTGCTGAGTGCAAACACCTCGCCACGAATACGCAATAGCGGGCCGAGCAGGGTCAGTCCCAGTTTGGCGGCCAATTGCTTGTCTGCCAGCGGGTACAACAGATCAGGCTGGGCCCCCAGCCGCTCGATCACTTCGGGGTAACTGACGATTCGCAAAGCCGGGCTGCTGCCGGCTTGTGCGGCCAACTGACTGGTGATTTCTGCCAGCATGCCTTTGGCGGGCTGGCCGGGCAGGCTGAACAGCAGCGGGGGCTGTTCGTCGCTGATCAGTTGCGGCTCGGCCGCAAGGCTTGTTGCCGTCGCCAGCATCAGCCCGAGGCTGGCAAGCAGATGCGGTTTGCGTGGCATGACATGGGACAGGGAAGGGGGCAGAAGCTGGCAGTATAAAACCGGCTCGTCACTGGCATAAGCAGGCGGTGCAAAAAACGCTGCCTTTGTGCTGGCTGCCTGCCTGGATTGTGGTGTTTGCGTGAGCGGCTTGCGCTGGCCTGACTGTCGGGGCATGAGCAGATTCGCAGAACAGGCTTTTCTGTAAAGCCGGCTTGTGGTCTTGCCATGCCGCACGCATCATGATGAGCTCTCAAGAGTGAAAATCATGAATCTGACATCGCACCAGCTCAAGCTGCTCGCCGCCTTCTTTGCCCTCTACATCATCTGGGGTTCGACCTACTTTGCCATCCGTATCGGCGTGCAAAGCTGGCCGCCCTTCATGATGGCCGGTGTGCGCTTCTCGCTGGCCGGCATCCTGATGTATGTGATCTTGCGCTGGCGCGGTGCGGCCAACCCCGGTCTCAGGCAGATTGGGGGGGCGACGATTCTGGGTGTGCTGATGCCGGCTGTCGGCAACGGTTTTGTCACCCTGGCGCAGACCGAGGTGTCCTCAGGTGTGGCGGCACTGGTGGTCGCGACCGTGCCCTTGTTTGCTACCCTGTTTGCGCGCTTTTTTGGCCACAAGCCGCGTGCTATCGAGCTGGCCGGCATCGCCTTGGGCATTACCGGCATGGTGGTGCTGAATCTTGGTGATAATTTGCGTGCCTCGCCATCCGGTGCGTTTTACCTGTTGCTGGCCTCGGCCGGCTGGGCCTTCGGCTCGGCCTGGAGCAAGCATCTGACACAGCCAGAGGGACTGATGTCGAGCGCGGTGATGATGATGACCGGTGGCCTGACCCTGTTGCTGGCCAGTGCGGTCACCGGCGAGCGCCTGTTGGCGATGCCGACGCTGGCGGGCTGGCTGGCGGTGCTGTATCTGGTGTTCTTCGGCTCGATGGTGGCGTATACCGCTTATCTGTTCTTGCTGAAGAATGTCGCGCCGGCGGCGGCCACCAGCTATGCCTATGTGAATCCGGTGATTGCGGTGCTGCTCGGGGTGGCTTTTCTGGGCGAGCACGTCGGTAGTCACGAGATGCTGGCGATGCTGATCATCGTGCTGGCGGTGGTGCTGATTAACTGGCGGCCGCGCAAACCTGCCTGAAAAGTAAAATGTGTTGCCAAAAACCCGACCCGCATGTGTCGGGTTTTTTGGTTTTTACACTCTGTGATTTTATATATTCAATACCAGATTGATACCACATTTGATGTCTGATAAATCAAGTATCTATAAATGGCGGCAATTTAATTCCAATAATAAACAAAATAGTGATTTCAATTGTTTGCCGGCATGGCCGGCAATTGTGGTGGTAGTTGCTACACTACACTTAGTGGTATTGACGTGGTTTGTGAGTGGTATTAATTTCCAGCAAACACAGCACGGGTTTTCCCTTCCTGTTGCCGGAATCACGGTTCTACAATGGCCTTCCTTCGAGAAGACCACTTTGGAATGGCTTGTTTATGGATAACCGCTGGAACAGTTTGAAGCCGGACGAAACCGAGTCCACCCCGCTTTACCTGCAGTTTTCCCGGCGTCTGGCTGATGCAATCAATGCCGGCTGGTGGCAGGCAGACGAGGCGCTGCCGTCGGAGCGTACCTTTTCCGATGCGCTGGGGATTTCCCGTGTCACCGCCCGCAAAGGGCTGGATGTGTTGCTGGAGCAAGGTCTGATCAGACGGCGTCATGGTTCGGGGACTTTCATCACCCCGCGACTGGAGCAACCGCTGTCGCGTCTGACCAGTTTTACCGAGATGTTGAAGATGAAGGGCTTCGAGCCCGCCTCGGTGTGGTTGTCGCGCACGATTGCGGCCCCCACGCATGAGGAAGTGATCAAGCTGGGCTTGTCGCCAAATGCGCAGGTAGCGCGATTGAAGCGACAGCGTCTGGCCGACGGGGTGGTGATGGCAATCGAGCAAAGCTCGCTGCCGCTGGCTTATCTGCCAGACCCCCAGGCAGTGGGTGGTTCGCTGTATGCGCATCTGGATGCCAACGGGCACTCGATTGTGCGGGCCTTGCAGCACATCCGCGCCGTGAATGCGAGTCCGGATATTGCCGCGATTGCCGGCATCCGTCCGGGCGAGGCGATGTTGCTGATTACCCGTATCGGCTTCACCGCTGACAACGCAGCCATAGAGCTGACCGACACCTGGTGTCGCAACGATTATTACGACTTTGTAGCAGAACTGAGACGATGAGCGAGAAACGTGTACTGCAAGGCCGGATGCTGACCAGCGCCGGCTGGATGGATGGCCAGCTGCAAATGGCGGAAGACGGACGCATTGCTGCGGTAGAGGGCAGGTTGGCCTCGGGCGGCAAGCCGGAACGCTATATCCTGCCGGGCTTCATCGATCTGCATGTACACGGCGGTGGTGGTGTCGACATCATGGAAGCCGGCGAGGCGGCGCTGAAAGTAGCGCGTACCCATGCCCGCTTTGGCACCACGGCCATGCTGGCCACTACAATGACGGCACCGCGCGAAGACCTCGAGGTCGTGCTGGAAGCCCTGGGCGGTCTCAGCCGCCAGCGCCAGCCGGGCAGTGCCCGCATCCTCGGCGTTCATCTCGAAGGCCCTTACATCAACAAGGGCAAACTGGGTGCCCAGCCCGACAATGCGGTTGAGGCCACCCTCGAAGAAATCACTTACTACCGTAGCCTGGCCCCGATCAGTCTGGTGACACTGGCCCCCGAAGTGGCCGGTCACATGACCGTGATCCGCGAGCTGGCTGCGGCCAACGTTCGTGTCCAGCTCGGACACACGCTCGGCACCTACGAGCAAGGCGTGGAAGCGCTGGAAAACGGCGCCTCCGGCTTTACCCACCTCTTCAATGCCATGACCGGTCTGCAGCATCGCGAGCCGGGCATGGTCGGCGCGGCACTTGCGCATGCCGAATATGCCGAACTGATTCCCGATCTGCTGCATGTGCACCCCGGTGCGATGAAGGCCGCCATGCGCGCCATCCCCAAACTGTTCTGTGTTACCGATTCGACCGCTGCCGCCGGCATGCCGGATGGCCAGTACAAGCTCGGCTCGCAAACCGTAACCAAGTGCATGGGCGGCGTTCGTCTGGCCAATGGTGCGCTGGCAGGCAGTACGCTGACCATGGATCAGGCCCTGCGCAATCTGGTGCAGATCGGCGTGCCGCTGGCGCAAGCCAGCAACCGCCTGTCGCTGTACCCGGCCGACTATCTGGGCCTGGCCGATCGCGGCCGGCTGGAAGCCGGAGCGTGGGCAGACGTGGTGGTCATGGATGCCGAATTGCAACTGAAACAAGTCTTCATCGAAGGCGAGGCACTGGATAGCGCCGCCTGAGCGGCGGATTGTCTGGCGGTACGCACTTAATTCCTTATCGCGGCAGCGTGCAGAGGCGCTGCGGCGAGGGTGAGCTGTTGCCCGCAGGCATGGCTGTCATCACACAGCGCGCAGACGCTGATGCAAAAAGAAAGCAGCACCTCCCGACCTGAAGGCGGGAGCACAACAAAAACGATCTAACCATGAACCGATTGGCCTGCCGACATGTTTTCTTGCCGGCAGCGTAACCCATATGGAGGAGCGCCATGACCTCAACCCTGTCCCTTGCAGCGCCGTTGAGCGGCCTGGTATTGCCACTGTCGGCAGTACCTGACGAGGTTTTTTCCAGCGGCATGATGGGGGATGGCCTGGCCATCGACCCGCTGTCTTCTTCCCTGCTGTCGCCATGTGATGGCGAAGTCGTGCAAGTGTCGTCTACCGGTCACGCGGTGACCGTTCGGGCCGACAACGGTGCCGACATCCTCATGCACATCGGTATCGACACCGTGAAGCTGGGCGGTGCCGGCTTCACCCTGCATGTGCAGAAAGGCCAGCGCGTCAGCTGCGGCCAACCCTTGATCGATTTTGATGCCGACGCGGTAGCGCGTCGCGTGCCTTCGCTGGTCACCGTGGTGGTGGTGACCAATGGCGAAGAAATGGCTCTCTCCCCCGGCGCACTGGGCCTGACCCAGGCCGGCAAGCCGGGTTTTCTGAGCGTGGCGGCGCAGCATGCTGTCTCCCATGCTGCGCCGACCCATCAGGAATCGCAGGAAAGTGCCAGCGGCGAAGCCGTGGTGGCGCATGAAGGCGGCCTGCATGCACGTCCTAGCGCGTTGCTGCAAAGTGTGGCCCGCCGTTTCAGCGCCGAAATCGAAATCGAAAGTAATGGCCAGCGTGCCAATCCGCGCAGCGTGATTGCCGTAATGGGCCTGAGCGTGGCCGAAGGTGCGCGCGTCAGCGTGCATGTGCGTGGCGAACAGGCCCAGCTGGCGCTGGCCGAAATGATTGCCGCCCTCGAAACCGCCAGCCATGCCGGCCACAAAGAGGCTGCCATGGTGGCTGCGCCGGTGCAGGCGCGTGACGATGGCAAGCTGGCCGGCGTATGCGCCGCGCCGGGCATGGCCGTCGGCACCCTGGTGCTGCTGGCCGAGCAGGAGCGCAGCGTCAAGGAGCGCGGTGATGGCGTCGAGCCGGAAATGACTGCGCTGCACAAGGCCTTGGCCGCAGTGCGTGATGCGATCAAACAGGACATCGCCCATGCCAAGGCGCGTCATGCCGAAGCCGAAAGCGAGATCTTTGGTGCGCATCTGGCGCTGCTGGAAGATCCGGAGCTGGAAAAAGCCGCCGAGCGTTTTGTACTTGATGGCCGCAGCGCCGCCTTTGCCTATCGCAGCGCCATCCGCCAGCAGAGCGAAGTGCTGCTGAGCCTCGGCAATGCCTTGCTGGCCGAGCGTGTGGCGGATCTGAAGGACCTGGAGCGCCGCGTGCTGGCGGCGATGCTGGGTGAGGAAAGCAGCGCGCTGGTATTGCCGGAAAACGCGATCGTGGCGGCAGATGATCTGACCCCGTCGCAGCTGACTCGTCTGCCACGCGAAAAGCTGGCTGGTCTGGTGCTGGCACGCGGTGGCGCGACCAATCACGTGGCGATTCTGGCGCGTGCGCTGGCGATTCCATGTCTGGTGGCGGTCGGTGATGCAGCACTGGCCCTGCCGGCTGGCAGCGAAGTGTGGCTGGATGCCGGCGAAGGCTGGGTTGACCCGGCACCAAGCGCCGAAGCCTTGGCCGCAGCCCGTCAGGAAATCAGCGAGCGCGAAGCTCGTCGTGACAGCCTGCGCCGCAATGCCGTGGCCCCGGCGCGTACCGTCGATGGCGTCGCCATCGAGGTAGCGGCCAATATTGCCAATGCCGAAGAAGCCGCCGACGCGGTGGTTAACGGTGCTGACGGTGTCGGCCTGCTGCGTACCGAATTCCTGTTCCTGCATCGTACCGATGCGCCTAGCGAAGAAGAACAGCGTGCCGCCTGCCAGGCGGTGCTGGACAACCTCGAAGGCCGTACTGCCATCATCCGCACCCTCGATGCCGGTGGTGACAAGGATGTGCCTTACCTGACGCTGCCGCCGGAAGAAAACCCGGCGCTGGGTCTGCGCGGCATCCGTACCGGCTTTGCCATGCCGGAGGTGCTTGACACCCAGCTGCGCGCCTTGCTGCAACTGTCGCCGCTGTCGCGTCTGCGCATTCTGCTGCCGATGATTGCCGATGTGGCGGATCTGAAGCGCGTGCGTGAACGGCTGGATGCGCTGAGTCTGGAGCTGGGCGTGAAAGAACGTCCGGAGCTGGGCGTGATGATCGAAGTGCCGTCGGCCGCCTTGCTGGCCGACCAGCTGGCCGAACATGCCGACTTCCTGTCCATCGGCACCAATGACCTGACCCAGTACACGCTGGCGATGGATCGTTGCAGCCCGCAGCTTGCGGCCAACCTTGACCCGCTGCATCCGGCCGTATTGCGCCTGATCGAGCTGACCGTGCGTGGCGCGCGCCAGCATGGCAAGTGGGTTGGCGTCTGCGGCGCGATGGCGTCCGATCTGGAGGCGGTGCCGGTGCTGGTGGGTCTGGGTGTGACCGAGCTGTCGGTCAGCCCGGCGCTGGTGCCCGAGGTGAAAGCCGTGGTGCGTCAGCTCAATCATGGCCAGCGTCGCCAGGAAACCGAACAACTGCTGCGCCAGAGCTCGCCGCAAGCCGTGCGTGCCTTGCTCAAGCAAACCAGCAGCCAGCACTGAGTTTCAACCTGGCCGACGTTGTCCTTGCGGCGGCCGGGCCCACAGCAAAAAGGACGAGGAGAGGAATACATGTCGACATCTAGCAAGTTTGCCGGTGTTCAGCAGCTGGGCCGCGCGCTCATGCTGCCGATTGCCGTGCTGCCGGTAGCCGGTCTGCTGTTACGTCTGGGTCAGCCTGACCTGTTGGGTCTGCCTATCATGGCGCAAGCCGGGGATGCCATTTTCGGCAACCTCGCGCTGTTGTTCGCGATCGGTGTGGCCGTCGGTTTTGCCAAGGATAACAACGGTGCTGCAGGCCTGGCCGGTGCCATCGGTTATCTGGTACTGACCGCGGTATTGAAGGTGATTGATGCCAAGATCAATATGGGCGTACTGGCGGGTATTACTGCCGGTATCAGCGCCGGTCTCTTGTACAACAAGTACAAGGACATCGCGCTGCCATCCTATCTGGCCTTCTTTGGCGGCAAGCGCTTTGTGCCGATTGCCACCGGCTTTGCCATGCTGGTTGCCGGCTGGTTGCTGGGCTTTATCTGGCCGCCTATCCAGCACGCGATTGACGCTGCCGGTCACGCCATCATGAACGCCGGTGAAATCGGCCTGTTCATCTACGGCGTACTGAACCGTCTGCTGATCGTGACCGGTCTGCACCACATCATCAATACCTACGCCTGGTTCCAGCTCGGTGATTTCACCGATGTGGCCGGCAAGGTCGTGCATGGCGATCTGACCCGTTTCTTTGCCGGTGACAAGACTGCCGGCATGTTCATGACCGGCTTCTTCCCGGTGATGATGTTCGGTCTGCCGGCTGCGTGTCTGGCGATGTACCGTTGCGCCCGTCCGGAAAACCGTGCCGCTGTCGGTGGCGTGTTGCTGTCGATGGCACTGACCGCGATGCTGACCGGTGTGACCGAGCCGATCGAATTCGCCTTCATGTTCCTGGCGCCGGCGCTGTACGCGATTCACGCCGTGCTGACCGGTGTGTCGATGGCGCTGATGCATGTGCTGGGTGTGAAGCTGGGCTTCGGCTTCTCGGCAGGTCTGTTCGACTACGTGCTGAACTTCGGCATCTCGACCAAGCCGCTGTGGCTGCTGCCTATCGGTGCGGCGTACTTTGCGGTTTACTACGGTCTGTTCGTGTTCTTCATCAAGAAGTTTGACCTGATGACCCTGGGTCGTGAAGAAGCCACTGCCGACGCACCGCTGGCGGTGAATCTGGGCAAGAGTACTGACCGTGCCGGTGGTTTTGTGACCGCACTGGGTGGCGCGGCAAACCTGAAGTCGGTTGATGCCTGCACCACGCGTCTGCGTCTGCAGGTAGCCAGCAATGACAAGGTAAACGATGCCGCGCTGAAGGCACTGGGCGCGCGTGGTCTGATCAAGCCGGCAGCCGGTAGCGTGCAGGTGGTATTGGGCCCTGAGGCCGAAATCGTGGCTGACGAAATCCGCGCCTTCCTGGCTGCAGGTGGCAGCGTGAGCGGTGGTGTGGATCGTGCACAATGGTTGGCCGCACTCGGTGGCGAAGCCAATGTGAAGTCGGTCGAGCTGGTTGCCGGCAGCCGTCTGCGTGTCGAGCTGGCCAATGCCGACAAGATCGACGAAGCGCGTCTGAAGTCGCTGGGTGCCGAAGGTGTGCAGGCACTGCCTGGCAATCTGGTGCATCTGGTGGTTGGCAGCGATGCCGAGCGCTTTGCCAATGCCTTGAAGGGCTGATTCGTCGCTCACGCAACGAGTTCCCAGCAGTAAAAAAAGCCCGTCCAGCTGGACGGGCTTTTTCTTGGCTGACGGTTTTCGCTGCGCTCAGTCTTTTTTGGCAGCGGTCAGGCTGATGCGGGTGCCGCTCAACCGGTCATGCAAAAACTGGCGATCGGGATCAACCAGCGCCCACAGCAAAGGCACCAGCCACCACGACAGGATCACCAGCGTCAGGCTGAAGCGCGCCTCCAGCGGAAACTGCCAGATCTGCAGCGCCAGTGCCGGCAAGCCGACAAACAGTAGCAGGGCCAGCAGGTAACGGATGGCGGCATGTTGCCAGTCGAGCAGGCTGCCATCGGCACGCTGCAATTGCAGGCGCCACGGCTTCATCGCCGGCGTCTGGCCACTCTTGACCCAGCAATAGCCGAAGTAGGCAAACAGCACCAGCGCCATGAACAGTTGCAGCAGGTGATGCATCAGGCTGGAGTCGCCAGCAAGGGCAATCAGCGGGGTAAACACGGCCGAGGCCAGCATCAGCAGCGCACCGATCAGCAGGCTTTCATAAACGAGGCTGGCGAGGCGACGGAGCAGGCCGGGAGTAGTCAGGGCTGGGGTCATGGCAGGGACAGAATCCGGATGGCAAAGGTTGGCCGCAAGCAGCGACAACACAACAGAACATCTTAGCAAAGCCCTGATTTGGTGCCTATCCGTAAAAGTGACTGTTTTTTCAGCAAAATGCGCTTTTTTTGCACCTGCACAAAACTGCTTGACCGCTATTTCGAAGTTACGCTAAGTTCATTTACTACGGGACATATAACAACATTCCACAATAGCAATCAAATGAGGCAATGATGCAGATATCGGGCGCGGAAATCCTGGTACGCAGCTTGCAGGAGGAAGGTGTCGAATTCGTATTCGGCTACCCCGGCGGCGCAGTACTCGAAATTTATGATGCCATTTTCAGGCAGCAACAGTTCAAACACGTACTGGTACGTCACGAGCAGGCCGCCGTACATGCGGCAGATGCTTACTCGCGTTCCTGTAACAAGGTCGGTGTCGCGCTGGTGACCTCCGGCCCGGGCGCGACCAATGCCGTGACCGGCATTGCGACGGCCTATATGGATTCGATCCCGATGGTGGTGATCTCCGGCCAGGTGCCGACGCCTGCCATCGGCATGGATGCTTTCCAGGAAGTCGACATGGTGGGCATTACCCGCCCGTGCGTGAAGCACAACTTCCTGGTGAAAGACATCAACGAGCTGGCCACTACCATCAAGAAGGCCTTCTACATTGCTGCGTCCGGTCGTCCGGGCCCGGTAGTCGTTGATATTCCGAAAGATGTGACCCAGCGTCTGGCCGAGTTCCACTATCCGGAAAGCGTGAGCATCCGCTCCTACGTGCCGGTGACCCGTGGTCATCCGGGCCAGATCAAGAAAGCCGCCAGCCTGCTGGCCGGTGCCAAGCGTCCGTACATTTATGTCGGCGGTGGCGCGGTGCAGGGCAATGCTTCGGCCGAAGTCACCGAGCTGGTGAAAATGCTGGGCGTACCTTGCACCAATACCCTGATGGGTCTGGGTGCTTATCCGGGTGACGACCGCCAGTTCCTCGGCATGCTCGGCATGCACGGTACTTACGAAGCCAATATGGCGATGCAGTACTGCGATGTGCTGATTGCCGTGGGTGCGCGTTTTGACGACCGCGTGATCAGCGTGCCATCGCACTTCCTGTCGCAGCCGAAGAAAATCGTGCATATCGACGTCGACCCGTCCTCCATCGCCAAGCGCGTGAAAGTGGACGTGCCTATCGTGGGTGACGTGAAGCATGTACTGCGCGATCTGATCGACCTGATGAAGCAGAACAACCAGCGTATCGAGCCCGAGCCGCTGGCTGACTGGTGGCAGCAGATCGAAAAATGGCGCAGCTACAACAGCCTGCTGTACACCCCGTCTACCGAGTTCATCAAGCCGCAGTACGTGGTGCAGAAGCTGTACGAGATTACCGGTGGTGATGCCATCGTTACTTCCGACGTGGGCCAGCACCAGATGTGGGCCGCGCAGTACTACCCGTTCAAGCGTGCCAAGCAATGGCTGAACTCGGGTGGTCTTGGCACCATGGGCTTTGGCCTGCCGGCCGCCATCGGCGCACAGCTGGCCAATCCGGATGCGCAAGTGGCCTGCATTACCGGTGAAGGCTCGATCCAGATGAATATCCAGGAGCTGTCTACTGCCAAGCAGTACCACACCCCGGTGAAGGTGATTGCGCTGAACAACCGTTATCTGGGCATGGTGCGCCAGTGGCAGGAGTTCTTCTACGGCACGCGCTATTCCGAGTCGTATATGGACGCACTGCCGGACTTCGTGAAGATTGCCGAGGCTTATGGCCATATCGGCTTCAAGGTCGAGAATCCGGCCGATGTCGAGCCGGTACTGCGCGAGGCATTCAGCCCGGCGCTGAAAGAGCGTCTGGTCTTCCTCGACTTCCGTACCGACCAGTCCGAGAACGTGTTCCCGATGATCCAGAACGGCAAGGGTCTGGACCAGATGGACCTGCCGGCGCATATGCGTGACCTGCAGATCGCCCCGTTCGAGAACAACCGTGACTACGGCAATATGTGCTGAGGCCAAGGATGAGACACATTCTTTCTATTCTGCTGGAAAACGAAGCCGGCGCCCTGTCGCGAGTAGTAGGACTTTTTTCTGCCCGCGCATACAATATCGATTCGCTGACGGTGTCGATTACCGAAGATCCGACACTGTCACGGATGACTATCGTTACCCATGGGTCTGACGAAGTCATCGAACAGATCACCAAGCAGCTCAACAAGCTGATCGAGGTGGTCAAGGTGATTGACCTCAACGAGTCCGACCATATCGAACGCGAAATGATGCTGATCAAGGTCCGTGCCACCGGCAAGGATCGGGAGGAGATGAAGCGCATGGCTGACATCTTCCGCGGTCGCATCATCGACGTGACGGAAAAGACCTACACCATCGAGCTGACTGGTACAAGTGAAAAGCTGGGCGCCTTTATCGAGGCGATCGACCGTGCAGTGATCCTGGAAACGGTACGTACTGGTGCATCCGGAATTGGTCGTGGCGAACGTATACTGAAGATCTAAATATCACCAGGGTGGCTACCCGCTGCCCGATAACAATAGGGACATAAAAATGCAAGTTTTCTACGACAAAGACGCGGACCTCTCCATCATCAAGGGCAAGCAGGTTGCCATCATCGGTTATGGCTCGCAGGGTCATGCCCACGCGCAAAACCTGAAAGAGTCCGGCGTCAACGTGATCGTCGGTCTGCGCAAGGATGGCGCATCGTGGAAAAAGGCTGAAGCAGCCGGTCACCAGGTTCGTGAAGTTGCCGAAGCGGTAAAAGCTGCTGACGTTGTGATGATCCTGCTGCCGGACGAATCGCAGCCGGACGTGTACTACAAGGAAATCGCGGCCAACATCAAGCAGGGCGCGGCACTGGCTTTCGCTCACGGCTTCAACGTGCATTACAACCAGATCGTGCCACGCGAAGATCTGGACGTGATCATGGTTGCCCCGAAAGGCCCGGGCCACACCGTGCGTTCCGAGTACGTGAAGGGCGGTGGTGTACCGACCCTGATCGCTGTGTACCAGGACAAATCCGGCAAGGCGCGTGACATCGCCCTGTCCTATGCTGCGGCCAACGGCGGCACCAAGGGCGGCGTGATCGAAACCAACTTCCGCGAAGAAACCGAAACCGACCTGTTCGGCGAGCAAGCCGTACTGTGTGGCGGCGCGGTCGAGCTGGTGAAAGCCGGTTTCGAAACCCTGGTTGAAGCCGGCTACGCACCGGAAATGGCCTACTTCGAATGTCTGCACGAACTGAAACTGATCGTGGACCTGATGTACGAAGGCGGTATCGCCAACATGAACTACTCCATCTCCAACAACGCGGAGTATGGCGAGTACGTGACCGGCCCTGAAGTCGTGACTTCCGCCACCAAGGAAGCCATGAAAAAGGCGCTGTACCGCATCCAGTCCGGCGAATACGCCAAGATGTTCATCCTGGAAGGCAAGACCAACTATCCAAGCATGACTGCCCGTCGTCGCCTGAATGCCGATCATCCGATCGAAAAAGTCGGTGCCGAACTGCGCGCCATGATGCCATGGATCGCCAAGAACAAGCTGGTTGACCAGTCCAAGAACTGATCTGACAGCTGTTCACAAAAAAGCCGGGGCAACCCGGCTTTTTTGCGCCTGCGGCCCGGTCTTGGCGCACTTAGCTTTCGTTCTGAGGGCAATAACTTGCGTGATTGACTTGGTTGCTTAGATAGCGTTTCAGAATCAGCTTGTAGCTTGCTGTTGTCCGGAAGCTTTCCAGTGCATGACGCAAGCGCAACACATCGGCTTCAGGTGTTTTGAGTGAAGTTGCCAGCCATAAAGGCAAGGGCTGTACTTTGCCGGTTTGCCGGATGCCGGCAAGCAGTTGTGGCAAGGGGCTTTGCTTGGGGGCGCGCAGCGCCGCGCATTGCAGTCCGGCCTTTGCCATGAATTCTTGGCTTAGTACGGCATCCACGCGATTCAGGGCCAGCTTGTTGAAGTTGATCATCTCGTTGGCTGCCGTCTCGAAATTCAGTTTGTGTTCGATGGCGAGGCTATGCGGTGCGCCACCCGCCAGTACGCCGATACGTTGCAGCCTTGCCAGCTCCTCAAGGTTGCCGGACAGGGCCTTGTTGGTATTGGTGTAAATGTAGAGGCTTTCATCGATCACGACACCGATCCACTGCCAGTGTGTTTCGCGCAGCGGTGTGCGGGCAAACGGGAAGATCAGTGCCCCTGGTGTTTCAGCCGCCTCTTGCTGTGCCCGGCGCCAGGGGAGTTGCCTGGGTGGTTTGTCGTAGCTCATGCCGGCCGTTTGCAGGGCGGCTTCAACGATCTCGATCACGACACCATCCGATTCGCCGACGCGCTGTCCCAGCTGATAGGTATAGGGCGGAATCAGGTCAACCATGACGCGAAAATTGCCGGCCATGGCTGGCAGGCTCAAGGCAAGCATGGTGATGGCACAAAGGGGCGAAATGATCTTCATGGCATTGGGGTATGGAGAGATGGCCCAGAATACGCAACTGGTCTGGCTTGTGCAACGCGATGCGTTTGTGCTGAAAATGCGCCCGTGTGTTGTTCAGACCTATCTGGCCATCATGCGGCTGACCGGGCGATAGCTTACTCCCGCTGCAGAAAATCATCAGATCTGCCGAGGCAATCGTCGCTTGGTATTGAGGGTGCTACTACCTGCTGCTGATCTCGCCAGCGCAGGGATAGGCCTCTTTGCCAGCGGCAGAGCCCTGCAAGCATTCTGGAGTGAGAGGCAACAAACATTGGCTTGCCTGCTCCCGCGTTTTAGAATGCGCCATTAGCCGGGTGTCTCGCCTGGTGCCAACAATAATCACAAGGGCTGAGCAATGCATACAGAACCGGGGCACAAGCCCTCCCTGCGCCGTCAGGGCATCTACCTCTTACCCAATTCTTTTACGCTGGCGGCCTTGTTTGCCGGCTTTTACGCCATCGTGCAGGCGATGAACCAGAACTTCGAACACGCCGCCGTGGCCATCTTCATGGCGATGATTCTGGATGGTCTCGATGGCCGCGTGGCACGCCTTACCCATAGCCAGAGTGCCTTCGGTGCCGAATTCGATAGTCTGTCGGACATGGTGAGTTTCGGTGTGGCACCGGCGCTGGTGGCCTACGAGTGGCTGCTGCAGGACTTCGGCAAGCTGGGCTGGATGGTTGCCTTCATTCACTGTGCCGGTGCGGCGCTGCGTCTGGCGCGTTTCAACACCATGATAGGCAGCACCGACAAGCGCTGGTTTATCGGCCTGCCAAGTCCGGCCGCGGCGGCACTGGTGGCTGGTCTGGTGTGGATCTGTCATGCCTATGGCTATCAGGCAACGCCGGGCCTCGACTGGGTGTTGCTGGCGTTTACCGCGTTTTCCGGCATCACCATGGTGACCAATGTGAAGTACTGGAGCTTCAAGGAAATCCACTTGCGCCGTCGCGTGCCGTTCGTGATGCTGCTGGCGCTGGTGGTCGGGCTGATGCTGCTGGTGTCCGAACCGCCGCTGGTGCTGTTCGGCTTCTTTGTCTGCTATGCCTTGTCGGGCTATGTGATGACCGCCTGGCAGCTGTTGCGACGCAAGCCGGCGGTCTAAGCAGGCCTGATGGCAAAATGAAACCCCGGTATCCGCCGGGGTTTTTTCATGGTGATGCCCTTATTGCCGCAGCTGGCTGGGCGGGTGGCCGAACTGGCGGCGGAAGGCCGTGGCGAAGTTGGCCGCAGAGTTATAGCCGGCATCCAGCGCGATATGGGTGATACTGGCATCGCTGCTGAGCAGCTGCTGGCGCGCATGTTCCAGCCGTGCCTTGCGGATGAAGTCCATCACGCTGCAGCCATAAGCACGGCGGAAATGGCGCTGTAGCGTGCTGCTACTCATGCAGGCTTCGCTGGCCAGCTCGGCCATATTCCAGTCGCGCTGATGATCATCGCGAATCAACTCGCACAAACGCTGCAGTCTTGGGTTGGCCGCAAGCGGTGCATGATTGTCGCTGCGCGCCTGCTCCAGTGTGCCGAACAGCTCGCTCAGCAGGCACAGCGCCAGGCTGTCACGCTGCAGGGCTTGCAGCGCCGGCAGTTCGCTGCGCTGTTCCAGCAGCTGCCGCGCCAGTTGCCGGATGCGGCCATTGGCCTGCAGCCGTGCATGTGCCAGATGCTCGCCCAGCAACTGGCCAAGGCGCGAGCCATGCAGCGCTTGCTCCAGACCATGCTGTTGCAGCCAGTCATGGCTCAGCGACAGGCAGACCTTGCTTTCTTCCGCGCCGCGACTGTCCAGCCGGGCAAACTCGCCATCCTCGCGCAGATTCACCAGCAGGATCTCGGGTGAAGCCGAGCGATCGTTGCCGACCTCGTGTCTTTGCTGGTCAAAGCCAAGACTCAGCTCGCCACGCAGCATGATGATCACGCGCATGCCGCTGCTGCAGGCATTCTGGTGGCGGTGCTTATGGCCAAAGGTGCGATTGGCACTGATATGCAGGCCGGGGCTGCTTTCCTGTGCCCAGACGATGGTGTTGGCTGAGCTGCTGCGAGTTTGTACAAGGTTCATGGTCGTGAAGGTCGCCGCGCCGTGTTTGCTTGTGGGCAGGGCTGATGCTGCTGAGAAGTTGCCTATCATAGCAATGAAATGCAATAGGAACCATTCTCATTTGTGCATTTGTTGTATTGTCGCGGCCAACCTGCCGACACAGGGATGAGCTATATCCTTGTGGGCATTGTTCCGGCGCTATATATCGCGCTATATTGCGCAGCATGTCATTGGCGTGAACGGGAGAGGGCAATGCAATTGAAATCAGTATGTGCCGGCGTGATGCTGCTTATTGGTGCGGGTATGGCGCAGGCGGCGGAAATCACCGTGTCGGCTGCGTCCAGCCTCAGCAATGCCATGCGCGATATCGCGCGTGATTTCGAGCAGAAGCATCCGCAACACAAAGTGCTGCTGAACTTTGCCGCCTCCGGCGCGCTGTTGCAGCAGATCGCCAAGGGTGCACCGGTCGATGTATTTGCCAGCGCCGATCAGGACAGCATGGATCAGGCGCAGCAACAGGGCCTGATCCGCAACGATAGCCGCCGTGACTTTGCCGGCAATGCGCTGGTGCTGGTGGTGCCGGCTGATAGCAAACTCAAGCTGCAAAGTCTGGCCGACTTGCAGCAGGCGGCGGTGCAGAAGGTTGCCATCGGTAATCCGGCCAGTGTGCCGGTAGGGCGCTATGCCCAGGATGCCTTGCAGCAGGCCGGATTGTGGCCGGCCATCAGTGCCAAGGCCATCCTGACGCAGAATGTGCGCCAATCGCTGGATTACGTGGCGCGGGGCGAAGTCGAGGCCGGTTTTGTCTACGCCACCGACGCCGCCATCATGCCGGACAAGGTACGCCAAGCGCTGCGCGTGCCATTGGCCGAGGCGGTGCGCTATCCGCTGGCCGTGACCCGTGACAGCAAACAGCCGCAAGTGGCACGGCAATTTGCCGATCATTTGCGTTCGCCAGCAGGCCAGGCCGTGCTGCTGCGCTACGGCTTTCTGAAACCCTGATGACTCCCGATATCTGGCCGGCGCTGTGGCTATCGCTGAAGGTCGCCGGCTGCGCCACCGTGTTGGCCGCACTGCTTGGTGTGGCCACCGGCTTTGTGCTGGCGCGCGGCCGTTTTGTCGGGCGTGATCTGCTGGATACCGTGCTGACGCTGCCGATGGTGCTGCCGCCGACGGTGCTCGGTTATTACCTGCTGGTGTTGCTGGGGCGGCGCAGCACGCTGGGGGGCTGGCTGCATGACAGCCTCGGCATCCAGCTGATTTTCAGCTGGCAGGGCGCGGTGATTGCCGCCACGGTGGTGGCTTTCCCGCTGGTATTCAAGCCGGCGCGCGCGGCCTTCGAGTCGGTGGATGGCCAGCTGGAGCAGGCCGCCCGCGTGTTGGGGCTGTCGGAGCTGGCACTGTTTTTCCGCGTGACCCTGCCGCTGGCCTGGCGCGGCATTCTGGCCGGCGTCTTGCTGGCGTTTGCGCGGGCGCTGGGCGAATTCGGTGCCACGCTGATGGTGGCCGGCAGCATTCCGGGCAAGACGCAAACCCTGTCGATCGCCGTCTACGAGGCAGTGCAGGCCGGGCAGGACGAGCTGGCCAATACGCTGGTGCTGATCATCTCGGCGCTGTGCATCAGCATTCTGCTGCTGGCCAACTGGCTGGGCAAACGAGGTGGAGGCCAGCATGCTGATTGACTTTCATCTGCAGAAAACCCTGCAAAGCGGCACGCGCCGTTTTGATCTGGACGTGCGCGTGGCCACCGACAGCCAGCGGCTGGTGTTGTTCGGGCCATCCGGTTCGGGCAAGAGTCTGACGCTGAAGGCTATCGCCGGCCTGCTGCAGCCCGATCATGGCCATATCCGTGTGGCGGGGCAGACGCTGTTTGATGCGGCCAACCTTATGGATATGCCGGCGCGACAGCGCCGGGTCGGCTATGTGTTTCAGGATTACGCGCTATTTCCGCATCTGGATGTGCGGCAGAACGTGGCGTTTGCGCTGGCGCGTGGCTGGCTGAATCCCTCGCGGCGTCATCAGGATGAGGCGGTCGATTACTGGTTGGCCGCACTGGGGCTGGAGGCGCTGTCGGCGATGTATCCGGCGGCCTTGTCTGGCGGCCAGCGCCAGCGGGTGGCACTGGCGCGCGCGCTGGTGGCCGAGCCGCAAGTGCTGCTGCTGGACGAGCCATTCGCCGCACTCGATGGCGAATTGCGCGCCGGCATGCGCCGCGAGCTGTTGCAGCTGCAGCAGCGGCTGGCGATGCCGATGGTGCTGATCAGTCACGACCCCGAAGACGTGGCGGCGTTTGCCGGCGAGGTCGTACATCTGCGTGAGGGCAGGGTAGTGGAGCAAGGCAATGGCTGAACAAGGGCTGCAAGTACATGGCGAGATCTGGCTGAGTGTCGATGGCCAGCGATTTGGTGGTCGTAACCGGCTGGATTTGCTGGCGGCGATTGCCGATTGCGGCTCGATTACCCGTGCGGCGCAGGCGGTCGGCCTCAGCTACAAGGCGGCGTGGGATGCGATCGAGACCATGAACAATCTGGCCGGGCAGCCGCTGGTGGAACGCCTGGCCGGTGGCAAGGGCGGCGGCGGCACGCGCCTGACGCAGCGCGGTCAGCAGCTGGTGGCCAACTTCCGCCAGATCGAAGCGGTGCACCAGCAGTTTGTGCAGCAGCTGTCGCGGCAGACGGCCGGCATGGCCGACGATTATCTGCTGCTGCGCCGGCTGGCCTTGCAGACCAGTGCGCGCAACCAGTTTGCGGCCAACGTCATCAGTCTGCAGGCCGATGGCGTGAATGTGCGAGTGAGGCTGGCGCTGGCTGGTGGCCAGACCCTGCATGCCGACATCACCGCCGAAAGCGCGGCCCAGCTGGGCCTTTGCGAAGGCATGGCGCTGTTTGCGCTGCTGAAGGCACCGGCAGTACGGCTATTGCCGGAGGAGGCGGTGGTGGCGGCGGGCGGCAATGTGCTGGCGGGGCAGATCAGCCGCGTGCAGCATGCGGCCAACAATAGCGAGGTGGTGCTGGCACTTGGCGACGGCCTCAGCATTGTTGCCAGCCTCGTGCACGAAGGTGTGGCCGTGCCGGCCTGGCAAACGGGCGATCGGGCGGCGGCAGTGTTCTCGCCGGCCGCCATCGTGCTGGCCCTGCCGCTTTGACAGATCTGCGACGGCAGCCGGCAAATTCAGACAAGCGCTGCATGACAGCGCTTTTTTTGCAGTCAAAATCAGACAAATTGTCTAATATTTCACTTTGGACAACAGCTTTTGTGCAGATGCAACACAAAATCGTGGCGAATGTTTGACATCTTGTCGTGATGGCCCGTATGGTAAGGCCATAAACCAAGAGGAGAAGCAGCATGCAGTTAGACATCGAACGTCTGATCGCGGACTTTGGCGGCCCGGGAACGCTCGCAGAAGCGTTGACGGCAGCCTTTCCAGACGAGCCGGTGTCGCGTGCAGCTATCTATAAATGGCGCGAGCGCGGCACCTTGCCCCTCGCCCAGCTCAACAAGCTGGCGCACATTGCGGCCAACCAGGGCAAACGATTCGATTTCAACGACTATCTGACTGGCGCACAGCCGGCGGGACAATGGAGATCACCAGACATGGGCGACCGTCTTTACATTTTCGACACCACCTTGCGTGACGGCGAACAATCGCCAGGCGCAGCCATGACCAAGGAAGAAAAGGTACGCATCGCCCGCCAGCTGGAACGTCTGGGTGTAGACATCATCGAGGCCGGCTTTGCCGCCGCCAGTCCGGGCGACGCCGATGCGATTCGCGCCATTGCCGAAGTGGTGAAGGATTCCACCGTCTGTAGCCTGGCGCGTGCCAACGAGCGCGACATCCGTGCCGCCGGCGAGGCGATTGCTCCGGCCCCGAAAAAGCGTATCCACACCTTCATCGCCACCAGCCCTATCCATATGGAGAAAAAGCTGCGCATGACGCCGGACGAAGTGGTCGAGGCCGCGGTGAAGGCAGTAAAACTGGCGCGTGAATACACCGATGATGTGGAGTTTTCGGCCGAAGACGCCCTGCGTTCCGACATCGACTTCCTCGCCCGCATTTTTGGCGAAGTGATCAAGGCTGGCGCCACCACATTGAACGTGCCGGATACCGTCGGCTATGCCGTACCGAAAATCACCGAAGCCTTCTTCCGCGAGCTGATCGCCAAGACCGAAGGCGGCGACAAGGTGATCTGGTCGGCGCACTGCCACAACGATCTGGGCATGGCTGTCGCCAACAGCCTCGCGGCTGTTCTGGGTGGCGCGCGTCAGGTGGAATGCACCATCAACGGTCTGGGCGAGCGTGCCGGCAATGCCGCGATGGAAGAAATCGTGATGGCGGTGAAGACCCGCAAGGACGTGTTCAATGTCGAGACAGCGGTAGACGCAACGCAGATCGTGCCGGCGTCCAAGCTGGTGTCCACCATCACCGGCTACCCGGTGCAGCCGAACAAGGCGATTGTCGGCGCGAATGCCTTCGCCCACGAATCCGGCATCCATCAGGATGGCGTGCTCAAGCACCGCGAGACTTACGAAATCATGTCGGCCGAATCGGTGGGCTGGACGGCCAACCGTCTGACCCTGGGCAAATTGTCCGGCCGCAATGCCTTCCGCACCAAATTGCAGGCGCTGGGCATCGTGCTGGAATCCGAAGAAGCGCTGAACGCCGCCTTCGCCCGCTTCAAGGAGCTGGCCGACAAGAAGCGCGAAATCTTCGACGAAGACTTGCACGCGCTGGTATCCGACCAGCTGGTGGCGGCCGAGCAGGAAGACTACAAATTCGTGTCGCTGCGTGTGGCCACCGAAACCGGCGAAGCGCCGCAAGCGCAGATCGTGTTTGTCGAACACGGCAACGAACAGCGTGCCGAATCCACTGGCTCCGGCCCGGTTGATGCCGCCTTCAAGGCCATCGAAAGCGTGGTGAAATCCGAAGCCGAACTGGAGCTGTACTCGGTCAATGCCATCACCAAGGGCACCGAATCGCAAGGCGAAGTGACCGTGCGACTGGCCAAGGATGGCCGCATCGCCAACGGTCAGGGCGCCGACACCGACATCATCGTCGCCAGCGCCAAGGCGTATCTGGCGGCCCTCAACAAACTGCACAGCAAGGTCGAGCGCGTCCACGCGCAAGGCCCGGTGTAAATCCGTCGCCGGCTGCAGCCTGCGGCCGGCATCGCACAGAGCGCGCAAGCTTTGCGGCCAACCCTCTTACCGGACAAGGTTGGCCGCAAGGCCAGAGATCAAAGGCTCACAAGGCCGACCCATTCCCCCATTGCCCCCATCTAGGCCATGGTAAATGCCGACCCACGAGGTCGGCGTTTTGCCATGCCAGGAGATAGTCATGTCTGCTTATCCCATCGTCTGCATTCTGGCCTCGGTATTGTTGCAAGGCCTTTCCTACGGCTATATGACTCAAGGCATGAATGCGACCGCGACTCTGCTGTGCGTGGCGCTGGCCTTTCTTGCCTGTACGCTTGTCTATGGCACTGGCTCGCGCCTGATGGGGATGCGCCTGCCGGCTGGCAGTCGCATGCTCTTGCTCAAGTTGAATCTTGCCTCGGCGGTAGTTTTTATCAGCTTCTTTGTCGCCATCACATTGATTCCGGCCTCGATCGCCAGCTTGCTCGAGGCCGCGGCAGGGCCATTCTGGATCAGTCTGTGGCTGCTGCGCACGGGGCGTCTCGAACTGTCCACCTTGCTGGTCAGCTTGGCTATCATGATGCTGGGCCTGATTGCCATGCTGATGCAGGTCGCCATGCCGGGCGTGGCAGAAATCTCTGGCATTGTGCTGGCCTTGCTGGCTGCCGCCGGTGCCGCTCTGATTGCCGGCTACTCTGCCGAGGCCGCAGCTCGCGGACTGGGTGCCAGCCTGATCCTGGCGCACCGCTTTTACCTCACCTGGCTGGCTGCTTTCCTCATGGTCTGGCTGTCGCCGCATGAAGCGGGCATCACCCTGCTGGACGGGAAACTGTGGTTGCTGATGATTGGCGGCGTGGTCGCGCCGATGTTTCTGATGCAGAAAGGCATGCAGACTTGTTCGCCAATGATCACCATGCTGTGCCTGAGCGTGATTCCTTTGTTCAGCTATGCCAGCGAAGTATTTTTCGGTGCGGCGGCAGACTGGCAAGTCATGTCTTTGTTGGCCGCCGGGGTGCTGCTGGCCGTGGGCAAGATCGTGATAGAACAACAGGCTGGCCGCAGAGCTGCTGAATTACAGCTGCAAAACTGAAGGCCGTAAGGCGGGGTTATCACCAATTCGTAGGGGGCTGTCTCCCGGCTTGCCGGGAGGCACACCATCAAGCCATTCCTGATCAGTCCGCTCACTCGCCAAACAATCGGTACGTCGCCCCGTGCTGAGCGAATCAAAGATTCGCACGCGAGGGGTGACGTACCCTACTAGCTGGAACTGTACTCGGTGAATGCCATTACCAAGGGCACCGAGTCGCAAGGCGAAGTGACCGTGCGTCTGGCCAAGGATGGGCGCATCGCCAACGGTCAGGGCGCCGACACCGACATCATCGTCGCCAGCGCGAAGGCGTATCTGGCGGCCCTCAACAAACTGCACAGCAAGGTCGAGCGCGTCCACGCGCAAGGCCCGGTGTAAATCCGTCGCCGGCTGCCGTCTGCGGCCGGCATCGCACAGAGCGCGCAAGCTTTGCGGCCAACCCTCATACCGGACAAGGTTGGCCGCAAGGCCAGAGATCAAAGGCTCACAAGGCCGACCCATACCGGTTCTGCCGCCATCGCGGACAAAACAAAATGCCGACCCACGAGGTCGGCATTGTTGTTTGTGTTTGCGGTCAGGTGGCGTGACGTCTGCTCGGCGAGTGCGGAGCTTTGCTGCGTTTGGTCTGGGCTGCGGGGGGGGGGGGCTGACTGGCCATGCTTTGCTGGTGGTCATAGGCATAAGCGCCTTGCCTGTTCTATCGATATCTCAATATCATGACGTGATAAATACATCAACAAAAGAAAGAGACACCTGAATCGGTGTCAACTACATGTCAGGCAGCAGGCAATAATTACTCCAGAGATTCCTATGTCGTTTCTTTTAATTGATAGTGCAGCAGAGCTTCTTGTCCGAAAGTGGCAAAAACTATATGAACGTTCACCACGCGTAACTGGCTTCCTGACATTAGTTATTTCAATTGTTGGGGCTTCCACCATTTACGTCGTCGAGCAACGGTCGGCCGAGCAACGCGAAGCCAAGCGCCTTCAAAACATGAACTACTCAGTACAAGCGCAAAAGCTCGAAGAGACCAAGTCCAACCTTCAAGCGCTTCTTCAATTCGTCGAAGACGAGCGAACAACTGTTGCTGCTTCGGAGCAGGCACTCAGGTCGCTTCAGCAAGAACACGAGCAACTCCGGCCGCTGGTTGAATCGGACCGCAAGACTATTGATGCACTTTTTGCCGCGCAGGAGGCAAGAAACCAAGCCGCACAAAGTAATGAACGGTGGATTGGATTTGCTTTAGGAGTTGTATCGTCGCTGCTTGCGTCATTTATATTGGCTGTTGTCGCGCATGTACGTCGCCGAAAGCAACCGACTGCCTAACCTATCATTACCGGTTCTGAGTAAAAAACGCGCAAACTGGCTGCAGATACGGGTATGGCCTTGCGGGCAATCCGGCCTACGAACTGATTAATCACCAACCCGTCGGGTGCAGTCAGCCGGCTTCCCAGGCCAAGCACCATTACCCGCTGCGGCCAACCTTGCCGCTTGTCATGTTTATCGCTAGGCTGGCCGGTACGGTTTCTTTATCCAGGACAAACCATGACCTACGCCTTGCGCACGGGCGATACCCTCGCCGCGTTTTCGCCTTCCTTCCCGATTACCGCCAAAAGCCCCGCCCGTTATCAGCGCGCGCAGGATTTTCTCGCCGCAAAAGGCATCGCCTTCTTGCCCGGCAATCTGTGCGGCAAGGAGGATTTTTACCGTGCCGGTACGGCGCGCGAGCGGGCCGAGGAGCTGAATGCGCTGCTGCGTGACCCGCAGGTGCGCTGCATCATGTCTACCATCGGCGGCAGCAACAGCAATGCGCTGTTGCCCTATCTGGATTACGCGGCGTTTCGCCGTGACCCGAAGATCGTGGTCGGCTATTCCGACGCCACGGCGGTGCTGCTGGCGCTGTACGCGCAGACCGGCATTCCGACCTTTTACGGCCCGGCGCTGGTGGCATCTCTGGGCGAGTTTGCGCCGCTGGTGGATGACACCTGGCAGGCTTTTGTCGATATCGTCGGCGAACAGGCACGCTTTCCGCATGAATTGACCATGCCAGCGCAGTGGACGGAAGAATTCATCGCGTGGGAAACGCAAGACCGCGCCAAGACCATGCAACCGAACGCCTGGCGCTGTGTGCAGCCCGGCGTGGCGCGCGGGCGGCTGATTGGCGGCAACAACAATACGCTGTACGGCATCATGGCCAGCCCGTATATGCCTGAGATTCGCGCGGGCGATATCTTGCTGCTTGAAGACAGCCTGAAAGACGCGGCGACGGTGGAGAAAAACCTGACCATGCTGAAGCTGGCCGGCGTGTTCGACAAGGTCGGCGCGATCTTGCTGGGCAAGCATGAAGGCTTCAAGGATCAGGGTACGGGGCGCACGCCGGTGGATATCCTGCTGGAAGTGCTGGACGGGAATCCGGTGCCGTTGCTGGCGGAGTTTGATTGCTGCCACACCCACCCGATGCTGACTTTGCCGATTGGCGTGGAAGTGGCAGTCGATGTGGCAGCGCTGAAGGTGACGGTGTGCGGCGACTGGCGCGAGGCGTTTGCGCGCTGAGCTTGCAGGCTTGGCAGCGGCCAAGGTTGGCCGCATAGTGACGGCCTTATTGCAAGCAGGAGGCCAGCATGGCGCAGATCTATTTCATTACCGGCACCGACACCGAAATCGGCAAGACCCACAGCGCGGTCAAGCTGATCGAGCACTGGCAGGCGCAGGGCCGCAAGGTGCTGGCGATGAAGCCGGTGGCTTCCGGCTGCGAGATTCTGCCGGATGGCCGCTGGTTTAATGACGATGTAGCGCGACTGACGGCGGCCACCGGCCAGACCGATCTCGAGCTGATGAACCCGTACCGCTTTTTGCCGCCGGTGTCGCCGCATATCGCGGCCCGCGAGGCGGGCGTGACGATCTCGCTCGATGTTATCCGTGCCAATATGCAAAGCCTGGCCGCCGAATGCGATGTGCTGCTGGTGGAAGGCGCGGGCGGCTGGCTGGCCCCTCTGTCGGACGAGCTGAGCATGGCCGATCTGGCACGTCAGCTGGGCTTGCCGGTGATTCTGGTGGTCGGCATGAAACTGGGTTGTATCAACCATGCACTGCTGACAGCGCAGGCCATTAATGCGTCGGGCGCGACGCTGGCCGGCTGGGTGGCCAATCGCGTGGTGCCACAGCAATTGGCCTATGCCGACAACCTTGCCACCTTGCAGGCCAAGCTCGGCCAGCCCTTGCTGGAGCTGCCATTTGAAGGCTGACGTCATGCTGCGATGCCGCATGATAATTACTTGTTTTGCCTGATTTAACTTCCTATTCTGCTGACAGAGTCGGCCAGACCAGACAAGGCCGACCGGAGTGACCGGTTTCCGGCCAACACGAGAACCTGCGGCCAACCTTGGCGTTGACTGCATTTGCCAAACGGGGATGCCACCTTAAGCAGTGGCTGTCCCCGTTTTGCATTGGGAGTCGTCATGCATTCCCGTTATCTGATCTATGGGTGGACATTGCCGGCACCGCTTGCCTTCGCCGCCGGCCTCAATTTCCAGACACCGGCCACCGGCATGGCGCAGGACATCTACGACCTGCACATGCTGTTGCTCTACATCACCGGCAGCATCTTCGTGCTGGTGTTCGGCGTGATGTTCTGGGCGATCTGGCGCCACCGCAAGGCCGCCGGCCATCAGGCCAGACACTTCCATGAAAACACCACGGTCGAAATCATCTGGACGGTGGTGCCGCTGCTGATTCTGGTCGGCATGGCGTGGCCGGCCACCAAGCTGATTCTGGCGCAGAAAAGCAGCGCCGGCGCCGAGCTGACCATCAAGGTCACCGGCTATCAGTGGAAGTGGCAGTACGACTATCTCGATCAGGGCGTGAAGTTCATGAGTCACCTGGCCACGCCGCAAGACGCCATCGTCAAGGCCGCCAATCGTGGCGAACACTATCTGCTGGAGGTTGACGAGCCGCTGGTGGTGCCGACCGGCGTCAAGGTGCGGCTGCTGCTGACCGCCAATGACGTGATTCACGCCTGGTGGGTGCCGCAGCTGGGGCTGAAGGCCGATGCGATTCCGGGCTTTGTGCGCGATGCGTGGTTCAAGGTCGAGCAGCCCGGTACTTATCGCGGCCAGTGCGCCGAGCTGTGCGGCAAGGATCACGGCTTCATGCCGATTGTGGTGGAGGCCAAATCGCCGGCGGATTACCAGACATGGTTGGCCGCAAGGCAAAAAGCCGCTGCGGCCAACCTTGATGACCCGAACAAGGTGTGGGCGCTGGCCGATCTGAAAGCGCGCGGCGAGAAGGTCTACAGCCAGAACTGCGTGGCCTGTCATCAGGCCAACGGCAAGGGCATACCGGGCGCTTTCCCGGCGCTGGATGGCTCGGCAATGGTGACTCAGGACAAGGCAGCGCATATCGATATCGTGCTCAACGGCAGCAAGAAAAATCCGGCAATGGCGGCCTGGGGCAAGCAGCTGTCGGATACCGATATCGCGGCGGTAGTGACTTACGAGCGCAATGCCTGGGGCAATCAGACCGGTCAGGCGATACAACCCAAAGAGATCGCCGCGGCCCGCGGTGGCAAGGTGTAAGGAGCAGGCATCATGGCGATGGCAGAGACTTCACACGCCGCGCATGGCGATCATCACGGCAAGCCGCACGGCATCACGCGCTGGCTGTATGCGACCAACCACAAGGACATCGGCAGCCTGTATCTGTGGTTTGCGTTTTCGATGTTCATTTTCGGTGGCGTGCTGGCGCTGGGCATCCGTGCCGAGCTGTTCCGCCCCGGCTTGCAGTTCTGGCAGCCGGAGCTGTTCAACCAGTTCACCACCCTGCACGGGCTGATCATGGTGTTTGGCGCCATCATGCCGGCCTTTACCGGCCTCGCCAACTGGATGCTGCCCCTGATGATAGGCGCGCCGGACATGGCGTTTGCGCGCATGAACAACTGGAGCTTCTGGCTGTTGCCACCGGCCGCCTTGTTACTGCTGATTTCGTTCGTGGTGCCGGGTGGGGCGGCGGCGGCGGGCTGGACGCTCTACGCGCCGTTGTCGACGCAGATGGGCATGGGCATGGACCTGACCATCTTTGCCATTCACATCATGGGCGTCAGCTCCATCATGGGTTCGATCAACATCATCGTGACTATTCTGAATCTGCGCGCACCGGGCATGACGATGATGAAAATGCCGATGTTTGCCTGGGCCAGTCTGATTACTGCCTATCTGATCATCGCGGTGATGCCGGTGCTGGCCGGTGTGGTGACCATGGTGCTGACCGACCGCCACTTCGGCACACACTTTTTTAACGCGGCCGGCGGCGGAGACCCGGTGCTGTACCAGCATATTTTCTGGTTCTTCGGCCACCCCGAGGTCTACATCATGGCGCTGCCGGCCTTCGGCATCGTCAGCCATATCATCCCGACTTTCAGCCGCAAGCCGCTGTTCGGCTACACCTCGATGGTGTATGCCACCAGCTCCATCGCCATCCTCAGTTTCATGGTGTGGGCGCACCATATGTTCACCACCGGCATGCCGGCCACCGCGCAGCTGTTTTTCATGTACGCGACCATGCTGATTGCGGTGCCGACCGGGGTGAAAGTGTTCAACTGGATAGGCACCATGTGGCAGGGCAGTATGAGCTTCGAGACACCGATGCTGTTTGCCGTTGGCTTCATTTGCCTGTTTACCGTCGGCGGCCTGTCGGGCGTGACGCTGAGTATCGCGGCGGTCGATATCCAGCTGCAGGACACCTATTACGTGGTGGCGCATTTCCACTATGTGCTGGTGGCCGGCGCGCTGTTCAGCCTGTTTGCCGCGATCTATTACTGGTTCCCGAAAATGACCGGGCGCATGTACCACGAGGGGCTGGGCAAGTTCCACTTCTGGTGGTCGATGATCTGGTTCAACGTGACTTTCTTCCCCATGCATTTTCTGGGGCTGGCCGGCATGCCACGCCGCATCCCCGACTACAACCTGCAGTTTGCCGACTTCAATGCCATGGCCAGTGTCGGTGCCTTCTGTTTCGGCTTGGGTCAGCTGATCTTCCTCTACAACATGCTGCACAGCATTCGCCACGGCAAAGCCGCGCCGCAACAGCCGTGGGAGGGTGCGGACACGCTGGAGTGGCAGATTCCGACCCCCGCGCCGTATCACAGCTTTGTCGAGGCACCGGTGGTGGAGGTGGGTGACAACGGCCGTATCGATGCCATGACGGGCGGAAAGCACCACTGAGATGACTGCGCTGGCCAAACCGGCGGCCAACCGTCGCCTGCTACTCAAACTGGCGCTGCTGGCGGCGCTGATGTTTGCCTTCAGCTGGGGGCTGATTCCGCTTTACGACGCGCTGTGCCGCATTACCGGCCTGAATACCCTGTTGCAGCCGGACAAGGTCGCGGCGGAACCGCTGCGGCCAACCTTGGCCGCACCGCTGACGCTGACATTCGATGCCACGGTGCAGCCAGGTCTGCCGTGGCAGGTGCGGCCGCTGCTGCATACGCTGACAGCCAAACCGGGCGAGTTTGTGCGGGTGGATTACGAAATCACCAATGCCAGCAATCGCCGCGTGATTGGCCAGGCGATTCCGCGTTATCTGCCGGCGGCGGCGGCCGAGTATGTGAAAAAGCTTGATTGCTTCTGCTTTGCCCAGCAGGCCTTCGAGCCGGGGCAGACCAAACGTTTTCCGGTGGTGTTTTTCGTCGATAAATCGGTGCCGGCCAGCATAGACAGCATCACGCTGGCCTACACCGTATTCGATGTGCCGGGGCGGACATGAAACCGTGGCAGGCACTGGCAGCGGTGCTGTCGGCTTTCGCCGGTATCCGCAAGGGCGAGGCAGCGCGACAGGACAAACGGCTGGGCTTTGCAGAGATTGTCACGGCGGCCATCGTGCTGGCCGGTGTGCTGGTGTTATTGCTGGTGTTGCTGGTGCGCCAGCTGGCGAGTTGAGGGAGTGAAATCATGGATGCTGGCGAACAGACTCACTATTTTGTGCCCGATCCGTCGCGCTGGCCGATTATCGGTGCGCTGGCGCTGTTTTGCCTCGGGCTGGGTGCCTCGTTTGCGGTGAATGGTATCGCGGCGGGCAAGCTCGGTTTGCTGGCGGGTTTTGCCATTCTGCTGTGGATGCTGTTCGGCTGGTTTGGCGATGTGATCCGCGAGGGTCTGGCCGGGCGTTACGAGGCACGCGAGGATGGCTCCTTCCGCTGGGGCATGGGCTGGTTCATTTTTTCGGAGGTGATGTTCTTCGCCGCCTTTTTCGGGGCCTTGTACTACGTGCGGGTGATTTCGGTGCCCGAACTGGGCGACGAGGTACACAAGCTGCTTTACCCCGACTTTACTGCCAGTTGGCCGCTGCAGACCGGGCCTGGCATCACCGCCGAATACCGTGCGATGCCGGCCTGGGGCTTGCCGGCACTCAATACGCTGATCCTGCTGACCTCGGGCGCGACGCTGACTTGGGCACACTGGGGCTTGCTGTCCGGCAGCCGTCAGCAGTTGTCCACTGGCCTTGCCGCCACCGTGTTGCTGGGGGGCTTGTTCCTGTCGCTGCAGATCTACGAATACCACCATGCGTTGACCGAGCTGGGCCTGACCATGGCGGCCGGCGCTTATGGCATGACCTTTTTCATGCTGACCGGCTTTCACGGCCTGCATGTGTTGTTGGGCGTGACCATGCTGACGGTGATGTGGTTTCGCGTGCAGCGCGGCCACTTCAGTGCCAGTCAGCATTTTGCCTTCGAGGCGGCAGCCTGGTACTGGCACTTTGTCGATGTGGTGTGGCTGATCCTGTTTGTGTTCGTGTACTGGGTTTAGCCGGCTTCAGCTGCCGGCCAGCTTGCCCAGCATGATCAGCACAAAAACACCCAGCGACAGCGCGACACGCAAGGTCAGTGCTCTTGCCATCTGCGGGCCGCGCTTGCCGCGCAGCATGCTGACCATGGCATGAGCCAGCGAGGCGAGCACCAGTAATAACAACAGGGGGATGAGCCAGTTCATGAGTGAGACTCCCGCAGCCGTGATACTGCAGTCTAGGCCACGCTGGCGGCTGATATGGCTGCTGATTCCGGTCTTGCTGCCCTTTGCACTGGCGATCTGGCAATGGCAGCGCGGCGAAGCACGCTCGGCACAACTGGCGCAGCTGGAAGCCATGGTGCGCCAGCCGCCGCAAGATCTGGCGCGGCGCTGGCAGGCGGGCGAGCAGCCGGCGGGGCAGCCGGTGATTTTCAACATCGTCACCATCGGGGCGGCGATACGTTTGCCGGCGCTGCTGGATGGCCGCCAGGGCATGCGCGAGTGGCGTGCGGCAAGGCTGGCGGATGGCCGCTGGCTGGTGCTGGATCGTGGCTGGCTGGCTTTGCCGGCATCCTTTACCGAGATGCCGCTGCCGGCCGGCACCTATCATGGATATTGGGTGGCGCGGCCACAGCCTTATCTCTTGCGTGGGGCCAAGGTGGCGACATCGGGTGATGTCGATGCGCTGGACTGGCAAGGCCTGGCGCAAGAACTCAAGTCGCCGCTGCTGCCGGGGCTGGTGTTGCTGGCACCGACAGTGCGGCCATTTCGCCCGTGGCCATTGCGGCCAGGCTTTGACCCGCAGCGCCACTATGCCTATGCCGTGCAATGGCTGCTGCTGGGTATCTGTCTGTCGGCCGGCTGGTTTTTACTGCTGAGGAGGTCTTATGCCGCACGCGCTGCATCGTGAACGTTGGCCGCTGTGGCTGATACTGGCGCTGGCCATCGCGCCGGTACTGGCCTCGACGGCTCTGTATCTGGCGCGGCCGAATCTGGCGCTGCGCACCCACGGCCAGTTGCTGGTGCAGCCCTTGCCATCCGCCGTAGCCACGGCCTGGCCAGCGGGCAACTGGGTATTGCTGGCAGTTGGAGAGGGCAAACAGTCGGCAGACAGCCAGCGCCGCTTTGCCATGCAGCAGATTCGCGCAGCCCAGGGCGAGGCAGCCGAACGCGTGCAATTGCAATGGCGCACAGCGGCGGCCGGTTTGCGCACTGACGGTTTTTATCTGGTCGATCCGCAGCGCAATGTGGTGATGTTTTACCGCGATGGCTTGCCGCCAACGCAGACCATCCGCGAGATCAGCCGCATCCTGAAAACCAATAATGGCCTGGCCTGAGGGCAGAAAACCGGGGGGCGAGATGAAGCGTTTGCTGCTGCTGGCCTTGCTGCTGGCTTGTGTCGTGGTGCCGCTGGGGGCGTATGTCCGCCTGTCTGATGCCGGGCTGGGCTGTCCGGATTGGCCGGGCTGTTATGGCCAGCTGTCGCCACATCATGCGGCCGATCATATCGCCGCCGCGGTTGCGGCCAACCCTGAGGGGCCGGTATCGGCCGGCAAGGCGTGGAAGGAAATGATCCACCGCTATCTGGCCTCGACACTGGGCGTGCTGGTGCTGGGTCTGTGCTGGCTGGCCTGGCGTCGCCGGCAGCAGGGCTGGCAGGCGGCGGGCCTGCTGCTCTTGCTGTTGTTGCAGGGCATGCTGGGCATGTGGACAGTGACCTTGCTGCTGAAGCCGGCAATCGTGACCGCGCATCTCTTGGGTGGCATGAGCATCGTCGCCTTGCTGGCCTGGTGGCGGTTTGCCCCGGACGATCACCAGCCCTTGCCACGACGACTGGCGCTGCTGTGCTGGCTCTTGCCCTTGCTGGTGTTGGGTCAGATTGCACTGGGCGGCTGGGTGTCGAGCAATTATGCGGCGCTCGCCTGTCAGGGTTTTCCGTCCTGTAACGGCAGCCTGATACCGCCTGATTTGCAGTTTGCCCATGCCTTTCACTGGCAGCGCGAGCTGGGCGAGAGTGCCGACGGCACGCCACTGTCGCTGGCGCAGTTGGCCGCCATTCACTGGAGCCACCGGTTGGGGGCCTTGCTGCTGGCGTCGTATATCACTTTGCTGATGCTGTTCTTGTGGCGCTGGCCGGCCTTGCGCGGGCGGCTGCGCTTGCTGGGCATGGCCTTGTTGCTGCAAGTGCTGTTGGGTGCGGCCAACGTCTGGCTGATGCTGCCATTCCCACTGGCGGTCATGCATAACATCGGTGCGATGCTGTTGCTGGCGGCGGCCTTGCAGCTGGCTGTGGCAGTCAGGGTGCGGACGGTTGCTGCCTGGCAACTGGCGTGGGCGAGGGGGAGAGGATGATGAATGCTTCGGGTCTGCAACTGTATCGGCCGCGCTGGCGCGCATTGTGGCAACTGGCCAAGCCACGGGTGGTGGCGCTGATCGTTTTCTGTGCCGTTATCGGCATGTGGCTGGCGGTGCCTGGCGTGCCCGAGCCGGGGCGCATGTTGGCCGCGACACTGGGCATTGCACTGGTGGCAGGGGCGGCGGCGATGATCAACTGCGTGGTCGAGCGCACGGTCGATGCCCGCATGCGCCGCACTGCCGGTCGTGCCAGTGCCAGTGGCGAGCTGGGTTTGGGCGAGATTCTGCCGGTGGCCGCTTTGGCTTTGCTGGCGGGCATGGGGCTGTTGTTTGTCTGGGTCAATGCACTGACCGCATGGCTGACGCTGGCGACTTTTGTCGGTTACGCGATTGTCTACACCGTGCTGCTCAAGCCGAGTACGCCGCAGAATATCGTGATTGGCGGGGCCAGCGGCGCGATGCCACCGCTGTTGGGCTGGGTGGCAATGAGTGGCGACATCAGCGTGATGGCGATGCTGCTGTTCCTGATCATCTACACCTGGACGCCGCCGCACTTCTGGGCGCTGGCCCTGTACCGGCGCGAGGATTATGCGCGTGCCGGCTTGCCGATGCTGCCCGTCACGCACGGGCAAGCCTTCACGACCTTGTCCATCGTGCTGTACACCTTGCTGCTGGCGGCGGTTACGCTGTTGCCGGTGGCGATACGTGAGGCCGGCCTGCTGTATCTGCTGGTGGCACTGCTGCTGAATGGCCGTTTCGTGCAGCTTGCCCTGCGTCTGCACCGTCATTATGCTGACGCCACCGCCAGAAGCTGTTTTCGCTGGTCCATCCATTATCTTGCCTGGCTGTTTGCCGCTTTGCTGCTGGACAAATATCTTTACCTGCCCCTGACGAGCCCCTGAATGAATGTCTTGCGCCTGCTTTGCCTGAGTGTTCTTGCCCTGACGTTGGCCGCCTGCAGCCCTGGCGAGCCCAAGCCCAGTTTCAAGGGCACCGATATCACTGGCGCAGAGTTTGGCGGCGACTTCACCCTGACCGGTCATGACGGCAAGCCGCATGCGCTGTCTGCCTATCGCGGCAAGGTGGTAGCGCTGTTCTTTGGCTATACCCATTGCCCCGATATCTGCCCGACTACCATGCTCGAGTATGCGCAGGTCAGCAAACTGCTAGGTGACAAGGCCAAAGATCTGCAAGTGCTGTTTATCAGTGTTGACCCGCAGCGCGATACGCCGGCGCTGCTGGCCGGTTATGTGCCGCATTTCAATACCAGTTTTGTCGGGCTGACCGGCAGCCAGGCTGATATCGACAAGGTCACCAGTCATTACAAGGTGATTGCGCAGAAGCAGGGCGTGCAGGACAGCAAGAGTTACACCGTAGACCACAGTGCCGGCAGCTATCTGCTGGACCGCGAAGGCAAGTTAAGCGTTTATCTGCCCTATGGCACCGCGGCCGTGGATATAGCGCATGATGTCCAGTCTCTTATGAAGTAAACTGTATATATCATTCGAATCATTCTTTGGTATTGCAGGCGTCATATCGTGACTGAAGAAAACAAGCAGGGTGGTTCCCAGGCGACGGCCGAGATTGATCTGAGCAAATACACGCTGACCAGCCCCGGCGAAATCGCCCAGCATTTGCGCAGCATCATCCAGCATGGCCAGATGGTGACGGTGTTTTCCAACAAGGGAAAATCCTTCATCCTGACGCGCATCCTGTCGCTGGATGCCCAGGCCAAAACCATGGTGCTGGACTGGGGTGCCAACGAGACAGCCAATCGCATCTTTCAGCAGAGCGAGCGCAATATCTTTGTCTGTTCTCCGGCCGGGGTGAAGACCCAGTTTGCTACCGGTGCTCCACGCCTTATCGACTTTGAAGGCGGTGCCGCATTCGAGGTCGATCTGCCTGTCCAGCTGATCAAGCTGCAGCGCCGCGAGTTTTTCCGTGTGCCGACCCCGATTGCCAATCCGGTGCTGTGTACCCTCAGCGATCATCCGCAAGGCGAGCTGCAGTTCCCGGTGGCGGATATCAGTATCGGCGGCATGGCGCTGGTGCTGTCGACGACCCAGGCCAGCTTGCTGAAAACCGGTGATGTCTATCACGTCAGCATGGAACTCAAGCCCTTCGGTGTGCTGCAAGTGCAGATGGAAGTACGTCACCTGATGAAAATCCAGCACAAAAATGGCCAGGAATCGGTGAGAGTCGGGTGTTATTTCAGCAATATGAATACAGCGCGTGAAACCTTGGTGCAACGTTATGTTGCCAACCTTGAGCGGGAGCGCCGGGCTCTGGTACGCTGAGCAACGTTTTTCTGCATTGCACAACCATCATGAAACTCACCATTGCTCTGTCCAAAGGCCGGATTTTTGAAGAAACCCTGCCCTTGCTTGCCGCTGCCGGCATTGTGCCGGCCGAGGCGCCGGAATCCTCGCGCAAGCTGATCATCGGCACCAATCATCCGGACGTGAAGCTGGTGATTGTGCGTGCCTCCGACGTACCGACTTATGTGCAGTATGGCGCGGCCGATCTGGGTATCGCCGGCCGTGATGTGCTGATCGAGCACGGTGGCGACGGCCTGTACCAGCCGCTGGACCTCAACATCGCCAAGTGCAAGATGATGGTCGCGGTCGAGAACGGTTTTGACTACGATGCCGCCGTCAAACGCGGTGCGCGTCTGAAAATCGCCACCAAATACCCGCAGATTGCGCGCGACCACTTTGCCGCCAAAGGCGTGCACGTCGACATCATCAAACTCTACGGCTCGATGGAGCTGGCCCCGCTGGTTGGCCTTGCCGACGCGATTGTCGATCTGGTTTCGACCGGCGGCACGCTGAAGGCCAACAATCTGGTGGCGGTCGAGCACATCATCGACATCAGCTCGCGGCTGGTGGTCAATCAGGCGGCGCTCAAGCTCAAGTACAGCACCATCCAGCCGGTGCTGGACGCCTTTACTGCCGTCATCAAGCCCTGACAATCCGCGTGCGGCCAACCTTCAGCAAGGTTGGCCGCAAGCTTATGGAGCCTGCCTCATGCAACGCCTGTCATCCCGACAACCCGATTTTGCCGCGCGCCTCAAGGCGCTGCTGGCGTTTGAAACTGCACAAGATCCGGCCGTAGACGCGGCCGTTGCCGCGATTTGCGAGGACGTGAAAGCGCGTGGTGATGCCGCGGTAGTCGAATACACCAACCGTTTCGACCGCATGCAGGCCACCAGCATGGCCGAGCTGACCCTCAGCCGCGAAGAATTGCAAGCCGCGCACGACCGCTTGCAACCGGCTGTGCGCGAGGCGCTGACCGCCGCCGCCGAGCGCGTGCGTCGCTATCACGAGAAGCAGCTGGCGCATAGCTGGAGCTACGAAGACGAGGACGGCACCTTGCTGGGCCAGCAGGTGATGCCGCTGGATCGGGTCGGCATCTATGTGCCGGGTGGCAAGGCCGCGTATCCGAGCTCGGTGTTGATGAACGCCATGCCGGCCAAGGTGGCGGGCGTGGGTGAAATCATCATGGTGGTGCCGACGCCGAATGGCGAAAAGAATGATCTGGTGTTGGCCGCAGCCTTCATCGCCGGGGTGGACAAGGTGTTCACCTGTGGTGGCGCGCAGGCGGTTGCCGCGCTGGCTTACGGTACCGACAGTGTGCCGCAGGTCGACAAGATTACCGGCCCGGGCAATGCCTATGTGGCTGCTGCCAAGCGCCGCGTGTTCGGCGTGGTCGGCATCGACATGGTGGCTGGCCCGTCCGAAATTCTGGTGATCTGTGATGGAGACACCGATCCGGACTGGATCGCGATGGATCTGTTCAGTCAGGCCGAACACGACGAAATCGCCCAGGCCATCCTGCTGTGCCCGTCGGCCGATTACATTGCCAAAGTCGAAGCCAGCATCGCGCGCTTGCTGCCCGAGATGCCGCGCCGCGCGATTATCGAGCAGAGCCTTGCCAATCGCGGCGCCCTGATCGAGGTGCAGGATCTGGCCGAAGCCTGCGAGATTTCCAATTACATCGCACCCGAGCATCTGGAACTGTCGGTGGCCGAGCCGGATGCCTGGCTGCCGAGCTTGCGCCACGCCGGTGCCTTCTTCATGGGTCGTTTTACTTCGGAAAGCCTCGGCGACTACTGTGCCGGCCCGAATCATGTGCTGCCGACCAGCCGTACCGCGCGTTTTGCCAGCCCGCTGGGGGTGTATGACTTCCAGAAACGCAGCAGCCTGATTCGCGTCTCGCACGCCGGCGCGCAAAAGCTGGGCAAGATCGCCAGCATTCTCGCGCATGGCGAAGGCCTGACTGCCCACGCCCGTGCCGCCGAGCTGCGGCTGGACGAGCAATAAATGAAATGATGTCTGGCGGTCAACCTTGCGGATTAAGGTTGGCCGCGGCCTGCCAAAACAGGTAGGATGAAAACCTTGTGATCTGAATGCGTCGGGCTTTGCCGGCAGTTCCACCGGCCTCCCGCCGGCGAGAATTGACCGTACAAATGTCTATACAGCAACTGTTCCGACCTGACCTTCAGGCGATGTCTGCCTACCACGTGGCCGATGCTTCCGGCCTGATCAAGCTCGATGCGATGGAAAACCCGTTTCCCTTGCCAGCCGAGTTGCAACAGGCACTGGCGGCCGAGCTGGCCACTGTCGCCATCAACCGTTATCCCGACCCGCACGGCGCAGGGCTGAAAGACCAGTTGAAGCACGCCTTCGCCATTCCGGCGACGGCGGACGTGATCCTCGGCAATGGCTCGGACGAGCTGATTACCTTGCTGGCGCAGGCGATGCCGCAAGACAGCTGCATGCTGGCACTCGAGCCATCCTTCGTGATGTACAAGCTCAATGCCCAGTTCTCTCGCCTGCGTTACGCCGGTGTCAGCCTAAACGCCGATTTCTCGCTCGATTTGCCGGCCACGCTGGCGGCGATTGCCGAATATCAACCTTCGCTGCTGTTTGTCTCTTACCCGAACAATCCGACCGGCCCGCGTTTTGCGCGTGACGAAGTCCTGACGCTGCTGGACGCAGCGCCCGGCATCGTGGTGGTGGACGAGGCCTATCAGGCGTTTGCTGCTGACAGCCTGATGGATCTGGCCGGCAGCCATCCGCGCCTCGTGGTGCTGCGTACCTTGTCCAAACTTGGCCTTGCCGGCCTGCGTCTGGGCTATGCCGCTGGTCATCCTGATGCGATTGCCCAGCTCGACAAGATCCGCCCGCCGTACAACATCAATGTGCTGACCCAGGCCGCCGCCCGTTTCGCGCTGCGACATCTGGAAGTCTTCGAGCAGCAGGCAGCCTTGCTGCGCGACGAGCGGACAAGGTTGGCCACAGCGCTGGCCGGATTGCCGGCGCTGACGGTCTATCCGTCCGAAGCCAATTTCATCACCGTGCGGCTGCCTGATGCGCCGGCGCTGTTTGCCCATCTCAAGGCGGCCGGCATTCTGGTGAAAAGCCTGCATGGCGGCCATCCTTTATTGACGCACTGCCTGCGGCTGACCATCGGTAGCCCCGAAGAAAATACCGCCATGCTGGCGGCCATCGAATCCTTTTTTGCCTGACCACACCATGCGTACCGCTACCGTTACCCGCAATACCCTTGAAACCCAGATCACCATCAGCCTGAATCTGGATGGCACCGGCATTGGCCGTTTCGACACCGGCGTGCCGTTTCTTGACCACATGATGGACCAGATCGCCCGCCACGGCCTGATTGACCTCGATGTGCAGGCGCGCGGTGATTTGCATATCGACGCCCACCACACGGTGGAAGATATCGGCATTACCCTTGGCCAGGCATTTGCCAAGGCTATCGGCGACAAGAAGGGCATTCGCCGTTATGGCCACGCCTATGTGCCGCTGGACGAGGCGCTGAGCCGCGTGGTGATCGACCTGTCCGGCCGCCCCGGCCTCGAATATCACATCCCGTTTACCCGCGCCTGTATCGGCAGCTTTGACGTGGATCTGTTCAGCGAATTCTTCCACGGCTTCGTCAACCACAGCATGGTGACGCTGCACATCGACAATCTGCGCGGCGTCAACAGCCACCATCAGGCCGAGACCGTGTTCAAGGCCTTCGGCCGCGCACTGCGCATGGCTGTCGAAGTGGACGAGCGCATGGCCGGCCAGACGCCGTCAACCAAAGGCACGCTGACCGCATGAGTACCGTGCAGCCGGGTATCGCTGGCCTCAATCACCTCTGTCTGTGCGTGGCGGATCTGGATGCCTCGCTGGCGTTCTACGATCGCATCATGCCGGCCATGGGCTGGCAGCCGCGTCGCTCAAGTGATTCGCGAGCCTATGTCGTCGGTAACTACGAGATCTATCTGCAGCAAAGCCGTTCACCGCAAGCCGGTTTCCAGCGCTACGGCATTGGCCTGCAGCATCTGGCTTTCAATGCCTCGTCGCGAGCGGCGGTCGATGAGCTGCATGCGCTATTGCTGCTTATCGGTGCCGAGGTGACGGATGCACCGGCTGAGTACGATTACAACCCCGGGTATTACGCGGTGTTCTTTCACGACCCTTCGGGCATCGTGCTGGAGTTCTGCCATACCCCGAACATGACCCTGTAAGGCTGATATGAAAGTAGCCGTCATTGATTACGGCATGGGCAATCTGCACTCGGTGCTGAAGTCCGTGCAATTCGTGAACGACATCGGGGCCGACATCTTCCTGACTTCCGATCCGGAGCAGGTGATCAAGGCCGACAAGGTGATCTTTCCCGGCCAGGGCGCGATGCCGGACTGCATGCGCGAGCTGCGCGCTCATGGTCTGGCCGAGGCGGTACTGGAGAGTACGAAGAACAAGCCCTTCTTCGGTATCTGCGTCGGTGCCCAGCTGTTGTTTGAACACAGCGAGGAAGGCGATACCGCCGGCCTTGGCCTGTTTGCCGGCAAGGTCAAACGCTTTGCGGCCAACCTTGTCGATGCCCAAGGCGAGCGCCTGAAAGTGCCGCATATGGGCTGGAATCGTGTTTACCAGAACGTGCCACATCCGCTGTTTGCCGGCATTGCCGATGGCGAACGTTTCTATTTTGTGCACAGTTACCACTTCGCACCTGATGAGGATCAGCTAACCCTTGCGCAAAGCGAGTATCCCGAACGGTTTTCCTGTATCGTCGGACGTGGCAATATTTTTGCCACGCAGTTTCACACAGAGAAGAGTCACCAGGCCGGGCTTCAGATGATGAAGAACTTCCTCGCCTGGGATGGCACAGTCTAACGAACCCAATATTCTGTAAGCATCATGCTGCTGATACCTGCTATCGACCTCAAGGACGGTCAATGTGTGCGCCTGAAACAAGGCGATATGGACCAATCCACCGTGTTTTCCGACGATCCCGTTACCGTGGCGCGTCACTGGCTGGAACAGGGCGCACGCCGTTTGCACCTCGTCGACCTTAATGGTGCCTTTGCCGGCAAACCGAAAAATCTGGGCGTGATCCGCGACATTCTTGCCGCGGTCGGCGACGAGATTCCGGTGCAGCTTGGCGGCGGCATCCGCGATCTGGACACCATCGAGAAGTACTTCGATCTCGGCCTGAAATACGTGATCATCGGCACGGCTGCGGTGAAGAATCCGGGCTTTTTGCATGATGCCTGCGATGCCTTCCCCGGTCAGGTCATTGTCGGCCTCGACGCCAAGGATGGCATGGTTGCCATCGATGGCTGGGCCAAGGTGACCAGCCATAATGTGATCGATCTGGCCAAGCGTTTTGAAGACTATGGCGTGAACTCGGTGATTTATACCGACATCGGCCGTGACGGCATGATGAACGGCGTGAATATCGAGGCCACCGTCAAGCTGGCGCAGGCGCTGACCGTGCCGGTGATTGCTTCGGGCGGTCTGACCGATCTGGATGATGTCCGCAAGCTGTGTGCGGTCGAGCATGAGGGCGTGGAAGGCGCCATCACCGGCCGCGCGATCTACGAGGGCAGCATCGACTTCGCCGCTGCCCAGGACCTGGCTGACGAACTGTCCGAGGCCTGAGGCAGTTTGAAATAACCTCCAAGGTTGGCCGCAAGCCTTGCGGCCAACCTTCAGTACAAAACACCATGTCTCTAGCCAAACGTATCATCCCCTGCCTGGACGTGACCGCCGGTCGTGTCGTCAAGGGCGTCAATTTTGTCGGTCTGCGTGATGCCGGTGACCCGGTAGAAATTGCCAAACGCTACAACGAGCAGGGCGCAGACGAACTTACCTTTCTCGATATCACTGCCAGTTCGGACCAGCGCGACATCATCCTGCATGTGATCGAGTCGGTGGCCGAGCAGGTATTCATCCCGCTGACTGTCGGTGGTGGCGTACGCAAGGTGGAGGACATTCGCCGCTTGCTGAATGCCGGTGCCGACAAGGTCAGCATCAATACCGCGGCGGTAACCAACCCCGATCTGGTGCGCGAGGCTGCCGACAAGTTTGGCAGCCAGTGCATTGTGGTGGCAGTGGATGCCAAGGCGGTGACGCCGCAAAACGATCGCTGGGAAATTTTCACCCACGGCGGCCGTAACCCGACCGGGCTGGATGCGGTGGAGTGGGCGGCAAAAATGGCCGAATACGGTGCCGGTGAAATCCTGCTGACCAGCATGGATCGCGACGGCACCAAGATCGGCTTCAACCTGCCGCTGACCCGTGCCGTCTCGGAGGCGGTGTCGGTGCCGGTGATTGCCTCCGGCGGCGTCGGTAATCTGCAGCATCTGGTAGAAGGTGTGACCTTGGGCAAAGCAGACGCGGTATTGGCTGCTAGTATTTTCCACTTCGGTGAGTACACCGTGCGCGAGGCGAAAGAAGCGATGCGTGCGGCGGGCATCGAAGTTCGTCTGTAAAGGTTGGCCGCATGGATAGCAAAAGCTGGCTGGATGAAGTGAAGTGGGACGACAAGGGGCTGGTGGTGGCGATTGCCCAGGACGCGGCAAGCGGCCGTGTGCTGATGGTTGCCTATATGAACCGCGAGTCGCTGCAACTGACCGCCGAAACCGGCATTGCCCATTACTGGACGCGTTCGCGCCAGAAGCTGTGGAAAAAGGGCGAGGAGTCCGGCCATCTGCAATACGTGAAAGAGCTGCGCCTCGATTGTGATGGCGACGTGATCACCATGCAGATTGAACAGCACGGCGGCATTGCCTGTCATACCGGGCGCGAAAGCTGTTTTTATCGCGTCTGGCAGGAGGGTGAGTGGCAGGTGACCGATCCGGTGCTGAAGGACCCGCAGCAGATCTACAGCGAAGGCGACAAGGCCAAGGGTTGACCCTGATACAGACCGTTACCTGAATGTCACACAATGGACATATACTGGCCGCCTGGCCGGAAAGGAAGCACATGATTGCCGCTGACGTACTGCAACACATCGGTGACACGCTGGATGCCCGCAAGGAAGCCAGCCCGACTACCTCTTACGTGGCGTCGCTGTTTCACAAAGGTGAGGATACCATTCTGAAAAAGGTGGCCGAGGAGGCTGCCGAAGTACTGATGGCATCCAAGGACAAGGACAGGCTGCACCTGGTGCGCGAAGTGGCGGATCTGTGGTTCCACTCGATGATCTTGCTGTCTTATCACGGTCTGCGTCCGGAAGACGTGCTGGTCGAACTCAAGCGTCGCGAAGGCATTTCCGGCATTGATGAAAAGAAATCGCGCCAGTAAGCATTGCGCTGGCGAGGGGTTGACATGACTGATTGCATTTTCTGTAAGATTGCCGCGGGCGAGATTCCGTCCAAGAAGGCGTATGAAGACGAAGACGTGCTGGTGTTTCATGACATCAAGCCGGCAGCCGATGTGCATTTGCTGCTGATTCCGAAGCAGCACGTTGATTCGCTCGCGCATTGCGATGAAACGCATGCCGAGATGCTGGCCAAGCTGATGTTGCTGGCGCCGAAGCTGGCAGCCGAGCACGGACTGGAAAAAGGTTTCAAGACCGCGATCAACACCGGTCGCGGCGGCGGGCAGGAGGTATTTCACCTGCACGTTCATGTCTACGGTAACCGTTAAAATATTCAAATCGGGCACAGCCCGCACAACATCAAGAGGTATGGGTCATGGGTTCTTTCAGCATTTGGCACTGGTTGGTGGTTTTGCTGGTAGTAGTGCTGGTTTTCGGTACCAAGAAGCTGCGCAATATCGGCCAGGATCTGGGCGGTGCGGTGAAGGGTTTCAAGGAAGGCATGAATGAAGGCAAGGACGACAAGCCTGCCGAGCCGGCCGGCCGTGTGATCGACGCCGAAAACGATAGCCAGAAGAAATAAGCCGTGTTCGAGATCAGCTTTGGCGAGATCATGATTATTGGCGTGGTGGCCCTGGTGGTACTGGGGCCGGAGCGCCTGCCTACTGTCGCTCGTACCATCGGTGCTCTGGTTGGCCGCGCCCAGCGCTTTGTCTCCAGTGTGAAGTCCGACATTCACCAGCAAAGCCAGATGGCTGGTTTCGATGATCTCAAGCGTGATGTACAGGATGCGGCCAATGTGTTCCGCACCCGTATCGAGAGCGAGGTCAACGATGTCCGCCAGATCGGTTATCAGGTCGAAGAATCGGTACAGCAGCAGGTGCAGGCAGTCAGCGAACCGGTGAAAGAAAGCGTAGCCGATGTCGGCGACCTGATCGAAGCGGCGACCTCTCCAGTGGACAAAGCGGCTGATGCCGATGGTAAAGGCGCGGCGGCACCGGCTCATGCCGATGAAGGCCAGCTGGATCTGTTCAATGCGGCCAACCCGACGCCTGCCGAGCGCCCGTCTACTAGCAAGACTTCCGAATGATTGAACAACAACCGCTGTTAGCTCATCTGATCGAGTTGCGCACCCGGGTGGTGCGCATTGTCATTGGCCTCCTCGTCTGTTTTCTCGGGCTGTTTCACTGGTCTGGTGACATCTATCATCTGCTGGCCAAGCCGATGCTGGACGTACTGCCAGCCGGTGCCAACATGATTGCCACCGATGTGACGGCGCCGTTCTTCGTGCCGGTGAAAGTCACCATGCTGGTGGCTTTTCTGTTGTCGCTGCCGAATACCATGTACCAGATCTGGGCCTTTGTTGCGCCGGGGCTGTACAACCATGAAAAGAAGCTGATTCTGCCCTTGGTGGTTTCCAGCATTATCTTGTTCCTGGTCGGTATGTCTTTTGCCTACTTCGCCGTTTTCCCGGTGGTGTTCGGTTTCATGAGTTCGGTCACGCCTGAGGGTGTGTCGATGATGACCGATATCGACAAGTACCTGTCATTTGTGCTCGGCATGTTTATCGCGTTTGGCGTGACCTTCGAAGTGCCTATCGTGGTGATCCTGCTGCATCGCATGGGTATCGTGACGCTGGAGCAGTTGCGTGAAGGGCGGCCTTATGTGATTGTTGGCGCTTTTGTCGTGGCTGCGGTCGTGACGCCCCCAGATGTATTGTCGCAGGTGATGATGGCGGTGCCGCTATGGCTGTTGTACGAGGCCGGCATCCTGATGGCCGTGCTGCTGGGGCGTGGCAAGACAGCGGCGCAAGAGGCCGTGAATGAATAAACCCTTGTTGTTTCACTGGGGGGCAGTCAGCTCGCTGATTGCCCTCATCCTGTTAAGTCTGGCCTGGGAGTTGTGGCTGGCACCCTTGCGTCCGGGCGGCTCTTTTCTGGTTATCAAGGCAGTAGTGCTATTGTTGCCACTGATGGGCATCCTGAAAGAGCGTGTCTATACCTACCAGTGGTCGAGCATGTTCATCCTCGCCTATTTTGGTGAGGGCGTGATGCGGGCTTGGTCTGACAAGGGTTTGTCACAGCAGTTGGCGATGCTGGAAGTCCTGCTGACGGTAGTGTTCTTTGCCTGCGTTGTGCTTTATGTCAGGGCAAAGCGCTTGCAGTTGGCTGCGCAGAGCTGATTCAAAAAGGAGGTTGCCGCATTGCGGCCCTCCTTTTATTGCTGATTTATTTTAAATATTGACTTACATCTAATTTAAAGCGAATTGCTGTTTTAAGTTGTTGGTCATATAATCTGCGCACATAAGCTGGCCGGCAGATTCTTTGGATTATCTTTACAACTAGACAAATACCGGCGGCGTTCACGGCATGGAAAATTTTGGGGAAGATCGGGGCATGCAGAATTCTGGTCGGCAGGGCATAGGAGAGCGTGCCACGCACAGCGATCCGTTACTGGATTGTCTTTTTGATTTGACGCGGCGTAATGGCATTGCCACCACGCGTGACTCGCTGATTGCCGGTATTCCGCTGGAAAACAACCAGCTCAGCCCGGCGATGTTTTCCCGGGCGGCACGCCGTGCCGGCCTGACGTCTCGTGTATTGCGCCGCTCTCTTGATAATCTGCCGGCGGCGATGCTGCCGGCCGTCTTGTTGCTGCAGGACAATCAGGCCTGCATTCTGCATGAAGTGACGGCAGATGGTGTTTACCGCATCAGCCCGGCCGAGCTGCTGGAGTCTGTCGTCGAGTTCTCGCGTGAAGAGTTGGCCGCGCAATATTCCGGTATTGCGATTCTGGTCAAGCCGCGCTTCCGTTTTGACAAACGGGTGCCGGAGCTGAGCAAGGCGCGCGGCCAACACTGGTTCTGGCATGCGATTTACGAAGGCCGTCCGCTGTATCGCGATGCGATGATTGCCGCCTTCTTCATCAATCTGTTTGCGCTGGCTTTCCCGCTGTTCAGCATGAATGTCTACGACCGGGTCATCCCCAATATGGCGTTCGAGACGCTGTGGGTGCTGGCGCTGGGCGTGCTGCTGATGCTGGGCTTTGACCTGATCATGAAGCTGGTGCGCGGTTATTTGCTCGACTTGGCCAGCAAGCGTGTCGATGTGATGCTGTCGGCGCTGATCATGGAGCGGGTGCTGGGCATCCGTCTCGAAGCGAGGCCGGCGTCGGTCGGTGCCTTTGCGGCCAACCTGCGTGCATTCGAAACCATCCGCGATTTTATTGCCTCGGCCAGTATCACCACACTGATCGATCTGCCGTTTGCCTTGCTGTTCCTGCTGGTGATCGGGTGGATCTCGCCATGGTTGGTGTTGCCGCCGCTGATTGCGATTGTGTTGATGGTCGGTTTTGCCTTTGTGGTGCAGGGCCGTATGCAGGAACTGACCGAGACCACCTTCCGTGCCGGTGCCCAGCGCAATGCCCATCTGGTCGAAACCCTGACGGCACTGGAAACCATCAAGACCATCAGTGCCGAAGGCGAGCTGCAAGGCCGCTGGGAGAAAGCCACGCTTTATCTGGCGCAAGTCGGCAGCCGGCTGAAGCTGCTGTCCTCGCTGACCATGAACTTCTCGGCCTTCGTGCAGCAATTGATGACCGTCAGCATCGTGGTGCTGGGGGTGTATCTGATTCGCGAGCAATGGTTGAGCATGGGTGGCCTGATTGCCACGACCATGCTGGCCGGCCGTGCACTGGCGCCGATGGGCCAGGTTGCCGGCCTGATGACCCAGTACAGCAATGCCAAGTCCTCGCTGACCTCGCTGGAAGGCCTGATGCAGATGCCTAGTGAACGTCCGGATGAGGCATCGTTTTTCCATCGCACGCACTTTAGCGGCGACATCGAATTCAACAATGTCAGCTTCAACTATCCGGGCAGCCCGCTGGGTGCGCTGAGCAATGTGTCCTTCTCCATTCGTCGCGGCGAGCGCGTGGCGATTCTTGGGCGGGTCGGTTCGGGCAAATCCACCATCCAGAAGTTGGTGATGGGTCTGTATCAGCCGCAGGAAGGCTCGGTGCGCATTGATGGCATCAACCTCAGTCAGATCGACCCGGCCGAGCTGCGCCGGCATATCGGCTATGTCGCGCAGGACCCTATTCTGTTCTATGGCACATTGCGCCAGAACATCAGTATGGGCCAGCCGCATGTCCACGATGCCAGCATCAACGCCGCCGCTGAACTGGCCGGCCTGTCCGAATTCGTCAATAGCCATCCGGAAGGCTTTGACATGATCATCGGCGAGCGCGGCGAGTCGCTGTCCGGCGGCCAGCGCAAGGCGATCACCATTGCGCGCGCACTGCTGAATGCGCCGCCGATACTGTTGCTGGACGAGCCGACCAGCAATATGGATCACACGACCGAGTCGGCCATCAAGAAAACCCTGCGCGATATCTCGACGGGTAAAACCATGATTCTGGTGACCCATCACAACACCCTGCTCGATCTGGTCGACCGCATCATCGTGATCGACCGTGGGCAGATTCTGGCGGATGGCCCGAAGAATGAAGTGATCGCTGCCTTGCAGCAAGGCAAGGTAGGGAGGGGCGCATGATGGGCAAGGGATTGTGGTCTCGTATGCAGGCGGTGCTCAATCGTCTGCTGGGCAGAATGCTGGAGTGGGCAAGCGCCAAGGACTTGCAGGACAGGCAGGATTTTGTGGCCGATGCCGATTGGGCCATCATGGAGCAAAGCCCGAAGCGGCCGCGCTTGTTCCTGTGGACCATAGGCAGTTTCATGGTGGTTGCCATTTTGTGGAGCGCGTTCGCCACCATCAACCAGTCGGCGCGCGGCGAGGGCAAGGTGGTGCCGGTCAGCCAGATCCAGCGGCTGCAGAGCCTGGACGGCGGGGTGTTGTCGAAGATTCTGGTGAAAGAAGGCGATATCGTCGAGCGCGGCCAACTGTTGCTGCAGGTGGACAACACCCGTTTTGTGTCGTCGCTGCGCGAAAGCCAGGTGCAAAATGTGGCGCTACAGGCCAAGGCTGCACGTCTGCGTGCGCTGGCCGAAGGTTCGGCTTTCAATCTGCCGGAAGAAGTGCGTGCGGCAGCTCCTGATATCGCCCGTCAGGAAATGGATCTGTACCAGTCGCGTCGCAGCGAGCTGGATGCCAATCTGGGTATCGCACGTCAACAGCTGGCACAGCGTACGCAGGAGCTTAACGAAGCCATCGCCCGGCGCAGTCAGGCTAATCAGGGCCTGGAACTGACCGCGCGCGAGCTGGCGGTTACCAAGCCGCTGCGCGAATCCGGTGCCGTGTCGGATGTGGATATCCTGCGTCTGGAGCGCGATGTCGCCCGCTATCGTGGCGAGCGTGATATGGCGGCAGCACAGGTACCGCGCATCCAGGCGGCGATTGCCGAGGCCAATCGCAAGATCCAGGAGGTTGAGCTCGCCTTCCGCAACCAGGCCAGTGCCGAGTTGTCGGAAACCATGGCCAAGATGGGCGCGCTGTCCGAAGGTAGTGTAGCGCTGAAAGACAAGGTCAAGCTGACCGAAATCCGCTCGCCGGTGCGTGGCGAGGTCAAGAGACTGCTGGTGAATACCGTTGGTGGCGTGGTGCAACCGGGCCGCGACATCATCGAGATCGTACCGCTGGACGAGTCGCTGCTGATCGAAGCCAAGATCCTGCCACGGGATATTGCCTTCCTGCATCCGGGGCAGAAAGCCTTTGTGCGTTTTACTGCTTATGATTCGACTGTTTACGGCGGGCTGGCAGGTCAGGTTCAGCAAATCGGTGCAGACTCGATTACCGATGACAAGGGTAATACCTATTATCTGGTACGGGTGCAGACCGACAAGGCGGGGTTTGGCGATGGCAAGTTGCCCATCATCCCGGGCATGACGGCCGAGGTTGACATCATTACCGGCGAGAAAACCGTACTCAGCTATCTGCTGAAACCGGTATTGCGGGCCAAAGCCCAGGCATTGAGCGAGCGTTGAGCATGTTTAGTCTATTGCTGACCTCGAGTCAGTCCCTGCGTAATCATCTGACCGAAGCACTGGGTTGTTTTGTCGAAGTCGTTGCCAGTCTTGATCATCTGCCCGGAAAGTATGCCTTGCAGGCAGGCGACATCCTGTGGGTGGATGCTGACGAACAGGACAGGGCCAGTCTGCAGGCCCTGTGCCGGGGTGAGCTTGGCCGCGTCAAGGTCATCATTCTCAGCATGCAGCCAGTTGACGCCGACGCCGTAGCCTGGCTCGGACATGGTGCGGTGGCCTATCTGCATGGCTATGCCCAAGCAGAAACCTTACGGCAGGCACTGACGGTGGTGCAGTCCGGCGGAATCTGGGTGGGCAGCAGCCTGATGCAGCAGTTGTGCGAGCGTTTTGGTGCCTTGAGCAAACCCGACGCCGTACAGACTGTCGAGCTGACCCAGCGTGAGAAGGAAGTGATTGCGCAATTGCGCCTCGGTGCCAGCAACAAGCTGATTGCACGTGAACTGGATATTTCCGAGCGCACGGTCAAGGCACATCTGACAGCTATTTTCGCCAAGTTCGGTGTGCATGACCGCGTACAGCTGCTATTGAAATTAGCCGCTGCTTAAAACTGCTGTCAGTACTGCCCTTTAGTACAGTAGTCGAACTGGCAAGGTCGGCCTAAGCTCTCCAGCATATCTATTTGTGTCTGGAGAATCTGGATCATGACCACCGCAGCCCAAACCGTCGCCGCTGAAGGCAAAGTCGTTACCCTGGTTGGCAAAGTCATCGCGATTGCCGCTGATGGCAGTGAACGTGTATTGCAACTGGGCGATATCGTCCGCGCCGGCGAACGACTGATTGTGGCCGAAGGTGCCCAGCTTGAGCTGCAACTGGCCGATGGTCAGCTGGTCAAGCTGGATGATCCAAGAGAAGTGCTGCTGACCGAGGAGGTGCTTGCGGCCAACCCTGTCGACCAGACCGATGCCGCCATCCAGCCACTGACTACCGAAGCAGAAAAAATCCTGGCCGCCCTCGAAGCGGGCCAGGACCCACTGGCCGATCTCGAAGCGACGGCGGCAGGCCTTAACGGTGCCGGTGGCGAAGACGGCGGCAACAGCTTTATCCGCATCAATCGTGTCGCCGAGGGTGTGCAGCCCCTGTCTCTGGCCAGCGGCACAGATGCCACTGGTAGTGGTGGCAACACCTACAGCCTGGCTGAAACCGGCAATCAGGCTCCCGAGTTTGTCGATCAGGCCAGCGGCCAGCCGCTGGGCGGTACTTTTGCAGTCAGCACTGATGAAGACAATACCCTGTCCGGCAATCTGTTTGCCGTCGATGCCAATGGCGATCAACTCGCCTATGCCAAACTGACCGACCCGACTCACGGCAAGCTGATCGTCAATGTCGACGGCAGCTGGAGCTATGTGCCGGACAAGGATTACAACGGCAGCGACAGCTTTACTGTCAACGTTACCGATGGCCGCGGCGGTGAAGACACGCTCGTCATCAATGTGACGGTCAAGCCGGTCAACGACAATCCAGAGTTCGTTGACGACAATAATCAGCCGCTGGGTGCTGATCTGAGTGTTACCACGCCAGAGGACAAGGCTGTCAGTGGCAAGGTCAATGCGACTGATGTCGATGGTGACACCCTGAGCTTTGGCAAGGGTAGCGACCCGGCTAACGGTACGGTCACCGTTGCGGCAGATGGCAGCTGGATCTACACCCCGAAGAAGGACTACAACGGCCAGGATACCTTCACCGTTGTGGTGAGTGATGGCAAGGGCGGCACGGATACCATCACCGTCAACGTGAATATCACCCCGGTCAACGATGCGCCAGAGTTTGTCGATAGCGAGAGCAAGCCGCTGGGTGATGATATTTCGGCAAAAACCCGCGAGAAAACCCCGGTAGGCGGTACCTTGCAGGCATTCGATGTTGATGGCGACAAGCTGGTATTCAGCAAGGCTAGCAACCCGGCCAACGGTACGGTGACCGTATCCGCCGACGGTACATGGGAATACACCCCGAAAGACAAATTTTTTGGTAACGATAGTTTTACCGTAACGGTCAGCGACGGCAAAGGTGGTACCGATACCATTACAGTCAAAGTGGCGGTAACCGAAAACATCGGGCCGGAAACGGACAATCGCACGGTTACCACAGACAAAGCCAGCACTGAGGTAGCTATCACACTGAGTGGTAGTGATCCTGATGGCGCGGTGAGCGGCTTTGTCCTCAAAGGTACGCCTGCTGGTGGCAAGTTGTATCTGAACGGAAAAGAAGTGGGTGCCGGCGATATCATCCCGGCCTCGGGGGATAGTGCGTCACTGGTATTCAAACCGGATGCTGGCTGGAATGGTTCTGCAAGCTTTAACTACGCAGCTGTAGATAATCAGGGCAAGGAAGATGCTACACCGGCAAGCGTAACTATTGCAGACAAGACCCCGCCAGCCAACAACACGCCGGTGGCAGCGGACGACGTGGCCACCACGCCGTTCAACACCGCTCTCGACAAGATCGCGGTGCTCGATAACGACAAGGACGCTGACGGCGATACCCTGACCGTCACGGCGGCCAACGTTGATGCGGCCAAAGGCAGCGTGATCATCAATGCCGATGGCACCCTCAAGTTCACCCCGGCAAGCGACGTGACCGGTCCGGTAGTCATCAGCTACACCGTCAGCGACGGCAAAGGCGGTAGCGACACCGCTACCCTGACGGTGACGGTCGGTGACAAGACTCCGCCAGCCAACAACACGCCGGTGGCAGCGGACGACTTGGCCACCACGCCGTTCAACACCGCTCTCGACAAGATCGCGGTGCTCGCGAACGACAAGGACATCGATGGCGATACCCTGACCGTCACGGCGGCCAACGTTGACGCGGCCAAAGGCACCGTCAGCATCAACACCGACGGCACCCTCAAGTTCACCCCGGCAAGCGACGTGACCGGTCCGGTTGTGATCAGCTACACCGTCAGCGATGGCAAGGGCGGTAGCGACACCGCCACCCTGACGGTGACGGTCGGCGACAAGACCCCGCCAGCCAACAACACGCCGGTGGCAGCGGACGACGTGGCCACCACGCCGTTCAATACCGTTCTCGACAAGATCGCGGTACTCGATAACGACAAGGACGCTGACGGCGATACCCTGACCGTCACGGCGGCCAACGTTGACCCGGCCAAAGGCAGCGTGGTCATCAATGCCGATGGCACCCTCAAGTTCACACCGACAAGCGATGTCACCGGTGCGGTTGTGATCAGCTACACCGTCAGCGACGGCAAGGGCGGTAGCGACACCGCCACCCTGACGGTGACGGTCGGCGACAAGACTCCGCCGGCCAACAATACGCCGGTGGCAGCGGACGACGTGGCCACCACGCCGTTCAACACCGCTCTCGACAAGATCGCGGTGCTCGTGAACGACAAGGACGCTGACGGCGATACCCTGACCGTCACGGCGGCCAACGTTGACCCGACCAAAGGCACCGTCAGCATCAATGCCGATGGCACCCTCAAGTTCACACCGACAAGCGATGTCACCGGTGCGGTTGTGATCAGCTACACCGTCAGCGACGGCAAGGGCGGTAGCGACACCGCCACCCTGACGGTGACGGTCGGCGACAAGACTCCGCCGGCCAACAATACGCCGGTGGCAGCGGACGACGTGGCCACCACGCCGTTCAATACCGTTCTCGACAAGATCGCGGTACTCGATAACGACAAGGACGCTGACGGCGATACCCTGACCGTCACGGCGGCCAACGTTGACCCGGCCAAAGGCAGCGTGGTCATCAATGCCGATGGCACCCTCAAGTTCACACCGACAAGCGATGTCACCGGTGCGGTTGTGATCAGCTACACCGTCAGCGACGGCAAGGACGGTAGCGACACCGCCACCCTGACGGTGACGGTCGGCGACAAGACCCCGCCAGCCAACAACACGCCGGTGGCAGCGGACGACGTGGCCACCACGCCGTTCAACACCGCCCTCGACAACATCGCCGTCCTCGCGAACGACAAGGACATCGATGGCGATACCCTGACCGTCACTGCGGCCAACGTTGACCCGACCAAAGGCAGCGTGGTCATCAATGCCGACGGTACCCTCAAGTTCACCCCAGCAAGCGACGTGACCGGACCGGTTGTGATCAGCTACACCGTCAGCGATGGCAAGGGCGGTAGCGACACCGCCACCCTGACCGTGACGGTCGGCGACAAGACCCCGCCAGCCAACAATACGCCGGTCGCCGCAGACGACGTGGCCACTACCGCCATCAACACCGCCCTCGACAACATCGCCGTCCTCGTGAACGACAAGGACATCGATGGCGATACCCTGACCGTCACGGCGGCCAACGTTGACCCGGCCAAAGGCACCGTCAGCATCAATACCGACGGCACCCTCAAGTTCACTCCGGCGACCAACGTCACCGGTGCGGTACAGATCGAATACACCATCAGCGACGGCAAAGACGGCAGCGACACCGCCATCCTCACCGTCACCATCGGTGACAACACCGCGCCGGACGGCACCGACAAGACCTTCACCCTGGCAGAAGACAGCGAGCAAGCCCTGGGCGCCGCAGACTTCGGCTTCCGGGATGCCGATGCCGGCCAGAGCCTGCAAGCCGTCCGTATCGACAGCCTGCCGGCCCAGGGCCAGCTGCTGCTGGACGGCGTAGCCGTCAGCGCCGGTCAAATCATCAGCGCCGCCGATCTGACTGCCGGCAAACTCGTGTTCAAACCTGCCGAGAACGGCAACGGCCAGAACTACGCGCAGATCGGCTTCAGCGTGCAGGACAGCAGTAGCGCCTTCGATAGCTCCCCGAACACGCTGACCTTCCACGTCACCCCGGACAACGACGCGGCCAGCCTGGTGGCTGACAGCAACACCGTCGCCGAAGACAGCAACGCCACCGGCAATGTGCTGGCCAACGACAGCGACGCCGACGGCGCGCTGACCGTCACCGGCT